>CACBHP010000015.1 GCA_902539115.1 uncultured Prochlorococcus sp.
GTAATGTAAAAATACGAGATCTACTAACAAGCGCTTTATTAACAGCAAAGAAAGGGTTTTCAGTTGTAGCACCGATAAAAGTTATAGTTCCATTTTCTATTGAAGGTAATAAAGCATCTTGCTGAACTGATGTAAATCTATGAACCTCATCGATAAATAAAATTGTTTTTCTTTTTGAATTTATTAATCTATCTTTTGCATTAGCGATTTCATTTCTTAATTCTTTAACACTCGATAATACTGCATTTAACTTAATTAATTTTGAACGCGTATTAAAGGAAATAATTTCAATTAGAGTAGTTTTTCCAACGCCAGGAGGGCCAGAAAAAATAAAATTACTAATCTTATCGTTTAATATTGCACTTCTTAAAAGCGAATTCTCATTAAGGATTAGTTGTTGACCAAAAAAATCTTCCAAATTCTTTGGTCTTAATTGATCTGCCAAAGGTGCATTATTTTCTATTTGAGAATAGTTAGAAAATAAATTTTCTGAATGCATATAAATAAATCAAAAAATCATTACTATTAATTCTATGTAATTACTGTAGGAGTTTCCATTTGAGTAAGTTTTGAAATGTTTAATAAAGCATCTAAATCAGTTATTAGAGGTTGCAAAGCGATCTGTGGATTTAACGAAAGATTCTGTTGAGGATTGAAAAATTTCTCAAAGTATAGTCTTAATGTTGCACCCTTAGTTCCAGTTCCAGAAAGGCGAACGATTACTCTGGAATTATTATCAAGCACCAATCTTAAACCTTGATTTTCACTTGTGGAATTATCAACGGGATCTAAATATGAAAAGTTATCTGCAACTTTAACTAACTGGCCAGCAAAACTATTTCCTTTTAAATTATCAAGCATAGAGGTTAGGTTACCAAAGATTTGATTAGCAATATTTGAGGGAATTGCCTCATAATCATGTCTTGAATAATAATTCCTACCAAATTGTTTCCAATGATTTTGCATCAAATCACTTACCGAACATTTTTTCTCAGCTAAAACTTGTAACCAATACAAAACTGCCCATAGTCCATCTTTCTCTCTCACATGATTACTACCTGTTCCGAAACTTTCTTCTCCACATAAAGTAATTAAATTAGAATCTAAAAGATTTCCAAAAAACTTCCAGCCAGTAGGTGTCTCGAAACAAGGTATATTTAATGCTCGAGCAACATTATCAACCGCTGAGCTGGTTGGCATGGATCGTGCCACACCTGTAATACCGTCTTTATAACCAGGGACACAATTTGTGTTAGCAGTGATAACTGCAAGGCTATCACTAGGATTTACAAAACATCCACTGCCTAAAATCATATTCCTATCTCCATCACCATCGCATGCAGCACCAAAACTATAAGATTTTTTATTTAATAACAAATCAGCTAAGTGAGATGCGTAAGTAAGATTTGGATCAGGATGCAAACCGCCAAAATCTTTTAACGGGTTACCATTCATGACACAATCATGTGCAAGACCCATTTTTTCAACAAAAATATTTTTTGCATATGGGCCTGTAACCGCATTCATTGCATCAAAAATTAACGAGAAATCTTTTTTTAAAAAATCACTAATTTGATCAAAATCAAAAATTTTCTCCATCAAATTAGAATAATCTGTTAATCCATCAATAATTTCTAAGGTAGTTTCACCGTAAAGATAAGTTCCATATTCACTAAAATCAGGTAATTGAATTTTACAAATTTTATAACTAGTGAGTAATTGTGAAGCCTTGAAAATCTTATTAGTAATTATCTCAGGAGCTGGACCACCATTAGAGATATTCAATTTAACTCCAAAGTCGCCATCAATCCCACCAGGATTATGGCTTGCAGAAAGAATAATTCCACCAATAGCGTTTTCTTTTCTAATTAAATGTGATGTCGCAGGAGTAGATAATAAACCATATTTTGGAACAATAACCTTTTGAACTTTATGTGCAATGCATATTTGGACAATTTTTTCTATTGCTTCAATGTTGCCATATCTGCCATCACCACCAACTACTAATGTTGAAACTTTTAAATCTTTCAATGATTGTAAGATTGCTTCAATAAAAACTTCTAGATAATGTTCTTCCTGAAACTTTAAAGTACTTTTTCTTAAGCCAGAAGTGCCTGGTTTTTGATCTAGAAAAGGAGAATTGATATTAATTACACTAACTTGAGTCATATTTTTAAAAAACTTCTAAAAATCTAACTAAATTAATGAGGCATTTCGGAAGTTCTTAACATAGCGATAAACCATAATGAAGAAATTAATAATGCACTAAGAATTCCATAGTTAACGCCAAATTTGGAAATAGTAAGTGGAACTATAAGCGGAAACATTAATACCCCAAACAATGGAGTAAAAGCTACAATTTTTTTCAGCATTGATTTAATTTATTAAAACCATTCAGTCTCAGCATTATCATTTTCATTGGTATCGTCAAGTGGTGTAGTTCTATCAAATTTCATTGATATACTTTTTTCTTGCTCAGCAGATACATCAACAGCTTTAATATCATATTTTTGAGTCCCATCTCTAAATGGAACTTGAATTCTAAAAGTACCATCTGCAGCAAGAGGTACAACTTCTCCACCTATTGTCAGTTTTGCAGAAGGGTCTGTAGCTCCATAAACAATTAATTCAGCATCAGCAACGAGCCAAAAAGATCTATTTTTAACAATTCCGCTTCCAGAATCATTTAAACCTGATGACCATTTACCAGCACCTGAGTCTGTAAGATTATCATTGAGGTTTGTTGAATTTACATTTTCCATAAATTCTTCAGAACCAACTTTTCTTCTGAGTGGAATGTTAGTTGCTGCTTGGTATAACCTTTCATGCATACCATTTTGTTCTGAAACAATAGGATTAGAAATATCTAGGATTGACTCAGAAGTAGAATCTAAATTAAAAGGTACAAATTTATCAAGAATTTGCTCAGAAGGATGAGACCCAGGAACATGGCTTATCGAAGAAAATGCCAATGACATCCAGTTAAAACCATATTTGTAACCTAATTCAACTTTATAATCTCTATCTGCAAGTGGGATTGGCAAGTACCACTCAGTACTGTAACTATCAACTGCTATCTCCCTAAGTGTTCCTTGATTCAAGTTGCTTCCTTCAGAACCAGATGCATCAAATAATCTTAAACATAATTTATTGGCTCCCAGAGATTGTGCTTTTTCTCTATCTGCATCAGAAATTTGCCAAAAAACATAAGCCCAATCTGGATCTCTGGGTAGGAAAACTACATTTGTTTTAACTTCTTCACTACTGTTGAAAGCATTGGATCCAGAAGTTTCTTCAGATTTTGTCTCGGGAGGCGTTGTGTAAGTTTTTATCGTAGATTTTTCTTGGTATTTAAGTATTAACTCAACTAAAACAGCTTTTGTTTTGCGACTGTACAACGGGACCGTTAATTTGCTTGCTTCTTGACGTAATTGTCTGAGGGTTAGTGAGAGTAATTGATCTTTATTCATGATCCCATCAGCCACTTTAAATTCTCCGTTTTTGTTTGGGATCAGTATGTTCTTTTTTTTTAGAAATTGTGTGTCTTTTTACCCTGTCGTCAGGATCCTCTGACTACTAAAAAATTCTCAAAATTTATATTTCTCTTCAAAACTATTGGTATCAATGAAATTAATTAATTTTCAGACCTTTTTGAAATGTAAATTAATTTTCTTTTTTTTTAAATTTTATTACCTGATTTTGTTAACGACTCAACAAAAATATATTTTTTCTTTGGGATCAATTAAAAGGGAATTCAGCATTGTTCAACTAGAATAACTAAATCATCTATCTCTAAATCCTCAATACCTTTACCTATGTTTTTTGAAAAAGTACTTAATTTTTTCGAAGTGGATTCTAACTGCTCATAAAAAAGATCACTAAATTTTTTATCATCAAATTTTTTGGATTGGCTATCACACCATTCTCTAAGGGGATTTTTATTTTGATATTCAAAACTATTATCTAAATTGATAATTTTTAAAATCTGAAGGCAATGAGCGAGTATTCTTATATGATGTTTCTGCATTATAGGTAGATCAAGATTATCAATTTCTTGAATAGTTTCTAAATTTAGTGGGTAAGACAAGGGATCAAAATGATTAGACATTAATTTTTAGTTTTAATAAAGGAAAAAAACTCAATATTGGGGGTATCTTTCGTTAGAGTATATAAAGCTAATTGTAATAAGTTATTTTTGATAACATGGGCAACGAAAATTTAGTTAAAGATGTAGTAAAAGAGCCTTACAAATATGGTTTCGTTACTGATATTGAAACTGAAAAAATAGAAAAGGGATTGAATGAGGATATCATAAAATTAATTTCACAGAAAAAAGAAGAGCCAAAATTTCTTCTTGATTTTAGATTAAAAGCCTTTAAAAAATGGCAAAAAATGAAAGAGCCTGATTGGGCAGCATTGGGATATAAAAAAATTGATTATCAAGATATTAGTTATTACTCTGCTCCTAAGCAAAAAGAGAAAATTTCTAGCTTAGATGAAGTTGATCCCAAACTTCTTGAAACTTTTGACAAATTGGGAATACCCCTCACAGAGCAAAAAAAACTCACAAATGTAGCAGTTGATGCTGTCTTTGATAGTGTTTCTATAGCCACAACTTTTAGAAAAGAACTTGCTGAACATGGAGTTATATTTTGCTCAATTAGTGAAGCAGTAAAAAATCACGGGGATTTGATTGAAAAATATTTAGGTACAGTAGTTCCAGCTAGTGATAATTATTTTGCAGCACTAAATTCTGCTGTTTTTAGTGATGGTTCTTTTGTTTATATCCCAAAAGGTGTTACCTGCCCTATGGATCTATCCTCCTACTTCAGAATTAATAGTGGAGATTCAGGACAATTCGAAAGAACACTAATCATTGCTGAAGAATCAAGTTCTGTAAGTTATCTAGAAGGTTGTACAGCTCCAATGTTTGATACAAATACCCTACATGCAGCAGTTGTAGAGCTTATAGCATTAGACGACGCATCAATAAAATATTCAACAGTACAAAATTGGTATGCTGGCGATGAAGAAGGTATTGGCGGAATTTTTAATTTTGTCACCAAGAGAGGGAAATGCTTAGGTAAGAGAAGTAAAATTAGCTGGTCTCAAGTTGAAACAGGGTCCGCAATTACATGGAAATATCCTAGCTGTCTTCTTTTAGGGGAAGAATCTGTAGGAGAATTTTATTCAGTGGCTCTCACCAATAATCTTCAGCAAGCAGATACCGGCACAAAAATGATCCATATTGGTCCTAAGACCAAATCAACTATTGTTAGCAAAGGTATTAGTGCAGGTAAATCAAAAAATAGCTATAGAGGTCTTGTAAAAATGGGAACAAAAGCTACTGGATCAAGAAATTACAGTCAATGTGATTCAATGTTAATAGGGGATCAAGCTTCTGCAAATACATTCCCTTACATCAAATCACAACAACCCAATTCTGAAATTGAGCATGAAGCAAGCACATGTAGAATCTCAGAAGACCAACTTTTTTATCTCCAAAGCAGAGGTATAGAATTTGAGGAGGCAGTATCTATGATGGTCAGCGGTTTTTGCAGAGATGTATTTAATCAATTACCTATGGAATTTGCTGCTGAAGCAGATAAGTTACTCGCACTTAAACTAGAGGGATCAGTAGGTTAATTAATCAATTTCTAAACTGAAATGCAAAGTAAAATGAAAGAATCAGATCCAATTTTAGAAGTTGAAAATCTCTCTGCATCTACTGATAATCTTCCAATTTTAAAAGGGGTTTCTCTTACTGTCTATCCTGGAGAAATTCATGCCATTATGGGAAGAAATGGATGTGGTAAAAGTACTCTTTCGAAAATCATTGCAGGACACCCCTCGTATAATATTACAAATGGCGACATAAAATTTTTAGGTGAAAACATCAACTCTTTAGAACCTGAAGAGAGATCTCAATCAGGAATTTTTCTTGGTTTTCAATATCCAATTGAGATCCCAGGTGTAAGTAATCTTGAGTTTCTTAGAGTTTCAACTAATTCTAGAAGGAAATTCCTCAAAAAAGAAGAATTGGATACTTTTGATTTTGAAGAATTAGTTAAAGAAAAGTTAGAAATTGTGAAAATGGATCATACATTCCTATCAAGGAGTGTAAACCAAGGATTTTCCGGAGGTGAAAAAAAAAGAAATGAGATTCTGCAAATGGCTTTACTTGAGCCCAAGATAGCAATATTAGATGAGACCGATTCTGGTCTAGATATTGATGCTCTAAGAATAGTGGCATCAGGAATTAAAAAAATATCTAATGCACAAACTGGAATTATACTTATTACACACTATCAAAGATTATTAGATGAAATTAAACCAAATTATGTCCATGTTATGTCAGACGGACAAATCATAAAAACTGGTCAGAGTGATCTTGCTCTAGAGCTTGAGGAAAAAGGGTATGAATGGACTGATAACTTTATAAAAGAGACCTAAACAAATGGAAATTATTGAAAAAATAAAAACTAATAAATCGACTGATAACCTAACAGAAATACAAAAAATCTGTCTCCATAAATTACAATCTAGCCCTCTCCCTAATCCTAAAAGTGAACTATGGAGACTTTCAAATAAATCAAAATTTTCAAACTTTTTAGACTACTCATTTAATGAAATAGATTCAAAATTTGATATACCATATCCGAAAAATTCTCAAAGTACTATTAGATTAATAATTGGTGAGAATTGCCTCATCAAATTAATAGAGAAAAATTATTCAATAAGACAATTAAGTGAGGATGAATTACATAAATATATTAAGGAACAGATATCTGGTTTTAATCAAAACGAAAATTGGTGTGACCTGCTAAATCTGTCTTTAAGTTCTAAAAATAATATTTTGGGATTAAAAATAAATGGATCAAAAATTCCTCCTATTGAAATTTTTAGTCATTCATCAAGTGATTCTTTAAACGCAAAAACCCTGGTAATATTTTTAGAAAAGAATTGTGATATTGAATTATTACAAGTAAATCTTGGTAGAGAAAACTCTTCATTATCTCAATCAACTTTTTTTTGCTTGAAAGAAAATAGTTCCGTAAATCATGGTGTTGTTTCTTTCGGAGAAAACAGATCAAATCTATTAAATTCTCTCAATGTAATTCAACAAAAAAATAGTGTATACAACTTAGGATCTTTACATTTCAAATTCAATTATGCAAGATTTGAAATTAGTATTAAACAATCTGCTGGAAATGCTAAAACAAATATCAAAGGTATGCAAATAACAAAAAAAGATGAGCAAATTTCAACCTATACAAAAATAGAATTTAATGGCCCAAATGGATTTCTAGATCAAATTAATAAATCACTTGCTGATGATAAATCACATGCAATATTTGAAGGTTCAATAATAGTTCCAAAAATTGCCCAGAGAACTGATGCTTCCCAATTAAGCAGAAATTTACTTTTATCAAATTTCGCACAAATAGATACCAAACCTCAATTAGAAATAATTGCTGATGATGTCAAATGCAAACATGGAGCTACAATTTCGCAACTAAATGAAGATGAACTTTTTTATATGCGCACAAGAGGGATCACATTAACAGAAGCAAATAAACTACAATTAAGTTCTTACTTTCAAGAAATAATTTCATTTATTCCCGTTTCAAAAGATAGATGGGATTTGCTTGATAAACTTCTAAATGAGAATTAATGGAAACTATTCAAAATTTTCCTGAAATAACGAAGAAAGACTTTCCTCTTCTAAATAAGGACTTAAAAAGTAATGAGCAAATTATTTATTTAGACCATGCCGCAACCACTCAAAAACCAATACAAGTCTTAAAAAAAATTGATGAATATTACAGAAACTTTAATGCCAATGTACATAGAGGCGCACATCAATTAAGTGCTAAAGCAACAGAAGAATTTGAAAATGCAAGATATTTAATTAGCAAATATATAAAAGCAAATTCTGCAAGAGAAATTATTTTCACAAGAAATGCTACTGAGGCAATCAATCTAGTAGCTAGATCATGGGGCGAATATTTATTAAAAGAAAACGATGAAATTCTCTTATCAATAATGGAGCATCATAGCAATATCGTTCCATGGCAAATGGTTGCAGCAAAAAATAAATGCAAATTAAAATTTATAGGTATAGATAAAGATGGGAAATTAGATATAGACGACTTTAAATCAAAACTAACATCTAGAACTAAACTTGTTAGCCTAGTACATGTTAGTAATACTCTAGGTTGTTGTAATCCAATCAAAGAAATAACTAAATTAGCTAAACAAAAAGGTTCTTTAGTATTAATAGATGCATGCCAAAGTTTGGCTCATCAAAAACTGGATGTGATTGATCTTAATATAGATTTTTTAGCTGGATCAGGACATAAACTATGCGGTCCTACAGGTATTGGTTTCCTCTGGTCAAGAAAAGAAATCCTAGAAAAAATTCCTCCTCTCTTTGGAGGTGGCGAAATGATTCAAGATGTTTTTGAAGAGACAAGTACTTGGGCAGAGCTACCACACAAATTTGAAGCTGGAACTCCAGCCATTGCAGAAGCAATAGGTCTTGCAGAAGCAATTAATTATATTAACAATATTGGATTGAATGAAATTCATGAATATGAAAAGACTATTACTAAATATTTATTTGACAAATTAAACCAAATAGAAAATATTGAAATTATAGGTCCATCCCCAGAGATAGATCCAGACAGAGCCTCACTTGCCACCTTTTATATAAAAAATATACATTCAAATGATATTGCTGAAATTCTTGATTCAAAAGGAATTTGCATCAGAAGTGGGCACCATTGCTGTCAACCTCTCCACAGATACATTGGAATTAAATCAACAGCTAGAATTAGCATGAATTTCACAACCAATAAGGAAGAAATTGATATGTTTATAGAAAAATTAAAAGATACTATTGATTTTCTAAAAACCAATTCTTAAATATTTAAAGCATTTTTTAAAAATTCCTGAGATTTTTGCATTACTACTTCTTTATTTTCAATATTTCTAAAACCATGCCCTTCATTATCAAAAAAAATAACTTCTGAATATTTATTATTCTTAATCAAAATTTCTTGAATTTTTAAAGTTTTTTTATAAGAAATAACTGCATCTTTTTTTCCATGAAACAATAAGATGGGTTTTTTTATTTTATTGATATGATTTATCGGTGATCTATTTATATAATCATCATGATTTTTTGCATAATTTCCTACCAAAGAATTTAAATAATCTTTTTCAAACCGATGAGTGTTGTAATGCATATCCTTCAAATCAATAACAGGATATTTACAAATTGCTGCTGTAAAAATAGACCCATATAATAAACAATTCAGGGCAGTTAACCCACCAGCACTATTCCCAAAAATTACTACTTTTTCACTATCAACTTGATTTGATTTAATCAATTCAAGAGCAAGTGCTTTGCAATCATAAGAATCAACAATACCCCATTTATAATTCAACCTCTCTCTATATGCTTTTCCAAATCCTGATGATCCTCCATAATTGACTTCAGCAACAAAAAATCCCTTCGACGTCCAATATTGAACTTCAGAATTATATGATCCATCAAAACATGAAGTTGGTCCGCTATGTGCTCTAAGAAGAAGCGGTGGCTTTCTAAAATTTTCAACAAGCGGCTTGTAAAGAAAAGAATGAGTAGATTGAGCCTCAAAACCTTTAAACCAAAATGTTTCAGGTTTTGAACAATCTTTTATATGATCAAAAAATATCTGCTCAGAAAAATTTGATAAAACTTTTTTTGCAAAATCAATTTCAAATACAATTCCCAAAAAATTAGATCCATAACCTTTCAAAAGAACTTTTTTACGAAAAACACTGAAATCACTTATTGAGGTAAAAGGAGTAGAAAATTCTTTAACAAATTCAAGATCTTTATATTGTTCCACTATTAAACTATCTTCTTTTTTTGCTAAACAAAATAAATTTTTTATAGTCCCTGAAAAGAATGTTATTCCTGTGACCCATTGCGGTGCTCCATATTCAATCAAATTTCTCTCTACTCTTTTCTTAATAACAATATTCTCAATTTCACTAACATCTACAAACAATAAGTTCCACCATCCAGAACTATCTTCAGAACATACTAAAAGTGTTTCACTTATCCAAAAGGGTTGAAAAAAAGAAACCTTTTTTTTGGGATTTATCAGCTTATTTGAGAATTTTTTTATTTTCTGTATCTCGCCATCTAAATCTATTTGAGCAAAAAACAGCTCATTTTTCTCCCAGGGCATATATGGAGAATCCCACTCTATCCAAGAAAGTAAGTTAGCAGAGGTATTAGAAGATAATTCTCCAGCAAAATTTTTAAATTTTTTTATTCGATGAATATTTTGTTTAGTTTTTTTTAAATTTAAAGAAAATAAATAATCTCTATTATTAATTTCGCAAATTCCATATAAAAAATTTTTTTCAGAAATGACAAATGAAGAATCAAAATTTCCATCAATTGATTCAGATAGTTGACTAGGTTCTTGAACTGAAACGAGATATTTATTTTGGCTTCTATAATTTGGCTCTGCCTCTTTAAAAATTTGAAACCATAATGCCTTGGTAATCTGATCTATCCATATTAAATAAAATTTATTTTTAAAATTTATACATTTATAAGATTTACCACCATATCCATGAAAATTATTTTTAATAATATATTTTTTACTTGTTAATTTCTGAGGAAATGCTTCTTTTTCATTAAATGGCCTTGCAAAAATGGCATTTTCATTTTGACCTTCACCAACAATATCAATCCAAAAAATTATATCTCTAACAATAGTTAATTCCTTAAAAGCTTTTTTTTTAGATTCAGTTTGATTAACTTTTAGCTTATCATCATTACTCATTTAAAAAACTATAAAGAACGTAAATTAAAGTGCTAGTATTTTTATAGCTAAACTCTTAATTAAAAACTTTTTTAACGTGGCAAACCATTTTTCACAACTTGCAAAAAAGTCAAGAACAAATGGAAGATCGGAAAAAATTGCGAAAGAACAAACAGGTAAGCCATCTCTAGATATTTATAAACTTGGTGATGATGTATTAAGACAAAATTCGAAAAGAATAACTAAGGTTGATGAATCGATTAGAAAACTTGCTAGAGAAATGCTTCAAAGCATGTATGCAGCCAAAGGAATTGGACTTGCCGCACCTCAAATTGGTATCAACAAAGAGCTTCTCGTCATAGATGTAAATTTTGAAGATTCAGCAGCGGAACCTCTAATATTAATCAATCCAGAAATTACTGACTTTGGAACAACCCTTAATTCATACGAAGAAGGCTGCTTGAGTATACCTGGCGTCTATTTGAATGTAGTTAGGCCATCAACTATCAAATTAAAATTTAGAGATGAAATGGGGCGACCACGTAAAATGAAAGCAGATGGACTTCTGGCGAGGTGTATTCAACACGAAATGGATCACTTAAACGGAATATTATTTGTTGATAGAGTTTCATCAAAAGATGACTTAAACAAAGAACTTATAAAGGAGGGGTTTAACGAAAAAGACGTAATTTCTATTAATTAATCTAATGACTGAAACTTCAATATTTCAAAAAATAATTAATGAAGAAATACCCTGCGATAAGCTTTATGAAGATGAGTTGTGTATTGCGTTCAATGATATTCATGCGCAAGCACCAGTACATTTTTTAGTGATTCCCAAAAAGCCAATTATTAGTTTATTAGATTGTATTGAAGAAGATGCAAATTTATTAGGGCATTTACTTTTTGTTGGTAGCAAAATAGCTAAATCAAAAAATTTAACTAATTGGAGAACAGTAATTAATACTGGACCAGAATCGGGACAAACAGTTTTTCACTTACATATTCATTTTTTATCTGGAAGAAAAATGAATTGGCCCCCAGGTTAAAACTCTCGAAAGAAATGTTTATGAGTTATAAATAAGAAAAAAACAAAATGAATACACCAGATTCCTTAAATACAGAATCCAAAAATTTATTCAATTTAATATCAAAAAATTGGGAAGAGCTAGACGATTCACTCAAAACTAAGTTAATAAAAATTTGGAGAGTTTTAACTTATCAATGGCAATTACAAATTTTATTTAATCTACCTTTTCTTTTATGGTGGGTATTGGATAAATCTCTTCCAAAAGTTCATGAATTTGATATGACAATCTTAAATTACTTAAATTTACCTGACTGGGCACTTTCATTTATTGGCTTTGGTCAATAGACTGCTAAAAGTTATAATTTACTTTATAAAACTTGTCGAGTGATGAATAAAGCAGTTAATAATAAATCCAAAATACTATACCAATTACAAAAATTACGGAAGTTATCGCAGCCGTTTTTTCTTCCCATAGATCAATGTAATGGATTTCAATTCATATGGCTTTTGATTTCTCTTTTATTTTGTGTTGGTGGAGTAGTACTTGTTGGTCTTACAGGAATAATCAGTTTTTTTGAAAGCTTCCAACCAATTTTTCTTGAAAAGTATTTCGGAGGTGTAGTAAGTACTGTCAATTCAATATGGGCTGGTAGCTGGGGATTACTTTTCTCTGCCTTATTTTTAATTGGATCAGGGAGCTTTTTTAGCTTAAGACGTCAATTAAAAAACCGTAGATGGTTACATTGGTTATTCCTTGCGATAATTGTATTAATGCTTTTAGCTGTAAACGGAATAAACGCAGGTATTGGATTCATTGCAAGAGATTTAACAAATGCTTTGGTAGAAAAACAAGAAGATGGGTTTTATAGGATATTGGGGATTTACGCTTGTTGTTTCGCTGTGGCTCTACCAATACGTGTTTCCCAAATATTTTTTACATATAAGTTAGGAATAATTTGGAGAGAATGGCTTTCAAAAAGTTTAGTCAAAGACTATATGACTAATAAAGCTTATTACCAATTAAATCCCAATGATGAAGAACAAACCGATGTAGATAATCCTGATCAAAGAATCACAGATGATACCAGAGCTTTTACCGGGCAAAGTCTCTCTTTCACATTAGGTATTTTTGATGCACTACTAACTTTTTCACTTAATATTCTTATCTTATGGAGTATTAGTACAACACTTACTTTTTCTTTATTTGGTTACGCTGCATTTGCAACTTCTATCCTTTTAATTGCTGGAAAAAATCTTGTAAAGATTGACTTTGATCAACTGAGATATGAAGCAGATTTTCGATATGGCTTGGTACATATTAGAGATAATGCTGAATCAATAGCCTTTTACTCTGGGGAGAATCCTGAGCGAAGTGAAACTGAGAGGCGCTTAGGAGAAGTAGTGAGAAACTTTAATTTACTGATTATATGGAGAGTAATAATAGACGTCATGAGAAGATCCATTAATTATGCTGGAAATTTCTTTCCATATTTAATAATGGCAATCCCTTACTTTAAAGGTGATATTGATTATGGACGATTTATTCAAGCAAGCTTTGCATTTGGAATGGTCGAAGGTTCGTTATTTTTCATTGTTAATCAAATCGAAGAACTTGCAAAATTTACTGCTGGAATTGGCAGATTAGAAGGATTCCAATCAAAAGTTGAATCCATTAGTCAAACCAACCCAACAAGCAATCAAAACGTTATCTCAGATTACCCCTCAATTCTTATAAATAATGCTGACCTTTGCCCGCCAGGATCAAATAAAACAATAATTAAAAATTTAAATTTGAGCATTGACACTAATCAATCACTTTTAGTTGTTGGACCATCTGGGTGCGGAAAAACATCTTTACTAAGAATGATTAGTGGATTATGGGAACCCGATCAGGGAGTCATTAAAAAACCAAAAATTGGGGAATTATTATTCATACCTCAAAAACCATACATGTTACTAGGTTCTTTAAGGGAACAATTATGTTATCCCACAGAAGTTAAGAAATTTAGTGATGAACATCTTACTTCTGTACTTCATGAAGTAAATTTAAAAACCTTAGTAGATCGGTATCCTAATCTTGATATCAAACAAGATTGGCCACGAATTCTTTCCCTAGGCGAGCAACAAAGATTGGCTTTTGCAAGACTTCTACTAAATTCTCCAAGATTTGCAGTACTTGATGAAGCAACAAGTGCATTAGATATTAACACTGAAAAAAAACTATATAGTTTACTAAAAGAACGAGAACTTTCTCTTATTAGTGTTGGACATAGACCAAGCTTAAAAGATTTTCACGAGAATATTTTAGAATTAAATGGACAAGGAGACTGGAAATTATTGACTTCTGATAAGTATAATTTTAAAGATTAGCAAAAAAAATGAATTCTAAAGAAGAACAAACTAACTCAGAAGTAACTAATTTAGACAATGAGAGTTTTATAGAACAGAAGAAAGATCCAAATTACTTCAATGAAAAAACTGAAGACAATAAATTAGGTGAAGAATCAATTAATATCGATGATAAATATAAATTCGGGTGGAGTAGTTATTCTGAAATAACTAATGGAAGATTTGCAATGATCGGATTCCTAGCAATAATACTAATTGAAGTATTTAGCCAACAATCATTTTTAAAATGGGCTGGAATCTTATAATTAATCATCAAATCTAGAGCTATTATCTCTAGGTTTCTTTTTGTTTGTTCCAACCGTATATCTACCATTTTGATTTTTAGAACTTGATCTAGCTGATGAACTTACCCTACGAGAATCACGAGTTTTTTTTACTTGATTAGTATCTTTGAATGAAGCATCTTCTACTTGAACTGTTGAAGTTTGCTGCCTGATAGGAGATCTTGTAGGTTTCTTTCTTAATGGAGAAGAATCATCAGACGAAGTAATATTATCTTGTCTAGATACTGTCCGATTCATTCTAGGTCTTGATCCTGTTTTAACTTCATTGCGAGATAAGTTTCGTCTCTCACCAAAGTTATTTCTTTCTGATTGATTATTGTTTTTATCTTCAGGAGTCTTTCTTCTTCTTCTTATAGGTTCATCATTTTCAAACTGATCTGCTTCTCTTGTAGATTGCCTACTTCTGCTTGCAGCTGCAGAAGGGATAGCTCTTGAAACATTCCTCCTTCGAGATCTCCCCTCCATATAGTCCTCTTCAAATTGATCATCTTGAGGTTTAAATCTTCTTGATGGCCTTTCAGCATCTTCAAACCGATCGTAATCGTCATTAAAACGACCTCTAGAATTTCTGGGTATATCAGAAATGGGATCATCATCAAAATAAGATGATCTTCTAGCTTGATCCGTAGCAACTCCCCGCAATCGCACACTTTCATATGCGAAAAAAACAGTGGTTCCTGCTAATAAAAATTGACCAAACTGAAGGATGGGATCTAACCTCCAGCCTTGAAAAAATAATATTCCCCCACACAAAAGTCCTATAGCTGCGAAGAAAACATCATAATCTCTCGCTAATGCAGGTTTAAAAGACCTTAAAAAATAAAGACCTCCCCCACATACCGCTAGGACGATACCAACAATACTGGCCCAGTTGAGACTAGCATTGACCACATTCTTTCTCCAAAAAATTATTTTTTAAGGGAAACTTAAGTCCCCTATATATATAGTGTACTTAAAACTTCTACAAAAACTAGCGTCTTCCAGTAGAAGTACGATCAAGGGAATCTTTCTGACTAACAAAAATCAAAAATGCAGAGGCTGGAATAACGATAAGTAAAGCAGCAGCAATAAAACTTCCTATCATTCCAACTGCGGAATTATTTGCAACTTCAGCAGAAAAATCTGCGGCTAGTAATAAATTTGAGATTTGAAACACTTTTGAAATATTAAATTCTCAATTTATAATACGAATTAAATACGTATCAATGGGTTATTTATTAAGATGAATTAAATAATTGTGATTTCCTTGCTTATCAACTCTCTACAAATTATAGATATTATTTTAGGAATTTCTCTATCGTATCTAACTATAGTTTTTCTAATAAGATTAATTCTTACTTGGTACCCAAAAATTGATATAAGTAAAGGTTTATGGTTATTAATTTCAATACCATCTAGCTCTATTTTAAATTTAACAAAAAAATTAATTCCTCCTATTGGAGGAGTTGATGTTGGACCCGTCATTTGGATTGGAGTTATAAGCTTTTTAAGAGAGATTTTAGTCGGGCAACAAGGGCTTATAAAACTTGCATTGCATACACATATTTCATAAAAATCATTTAAATATTTGTTAGAAATTTGGCAATAATTCTTCTTCTACATATTTAGTATGTATCTTGCCTTCCTTAAATTTAGATTTGTTCAGTAAGGTTAGATGAAAGTTAATTGTTGTAGGAATACCAGTTACTGCGCATTCATTTAAGGCCCTATTCATACGTTTAATTGCAGTATTACGATCTTTACCCCAGACTATTAATTTACCAATTAATGAGTCATAAAAAGGAGGTATTTCATAACCGGTATAAACATGACTATCCACCCTTACACCAGGACCGCCAGGAGGAAGCCACCCAGTTATTTTTCCAGGTGATGGTCGGAAATTGTGAGAAGGATCTTCAGCATTGATTCTACATTCAATGGCATGACCATTTAAATGGATATCATCCTGATTAAATTCCAAGTTGGCACCGCTTGCGATTTTAATTTGCTCAGCTATTAAATCAACTCCAGTAACCATTTCAGTAACAGGATGTTCAACTTGAATCCTAGTATTCATTTCCATAAAATAAAAATTATCAGCATCATCAACTAAAAATTCAACTGTCCCAGCTCCTTCGTAGCCGATACTTTTTGCAGCAGCAATAGCTGCATTACCCATTTTTTTTCTTAACTCACTGTTAATTGCGGGACTAGGAGACTCTTCAAGTAACTTCTGATGTCTTCTTTGAACTGAACAATCTCGCTCTCCTAAATGAACAACATTACCCGATCTGTCCGCTAATATTTGAATTTCTACATGTCTTGGCTTTTTTATAAATTTTTCCATATATAAACCATCATTACCAAAAGTTGCTTCTGCTTCGCCCTGAGCTGCTTTAAACATTTTTTCAAGATTATCAGAGTTTTCAACCAACCTCATACCTCTACCACCTCCTCCAGCAGTGGCTTTAATAATTACTGGATAGCCTATATCATTCGCCAATTTATAAGCCTCATCAACATTTGATAACAAGCCTTTACTACCTGGCACTGTTGGAACTCCAACTGCTTCCATCGTTTCTTTAGCTGTAGATTTATCTCCCATAGATCTAATAGCTTTAGGAGATGGGCCAATAAAAACTATCCCATGATCGTTACACATCTCAGCAAATCTGGTACCTGTTGAGAATCAGTTACTTTCAGGTTCGGAAACAGAACAGCAAAACAATTTGGTCCAGGAATCTGAAGAAGTTTTTGAACAATATGATAATGAAGATGATTATGAAGATGAACTTGAATATGTTGAACTAAAGGATTCTTCAGAAGAAATAAATAACAGAAAAAAGCTATATATGGATAATGATTATTCTGATCAGATCGATAATCAAAATAGTGTCAATCAAATAGATGCAGAAAACATTATTGATTATAGGCAAAAGAAAAAATCAACTACTAATTTAGCTTCGAAAAGACCAGTTCAAAATGCAACTGAGACTTTAGATATTGAACCATTAGATCAACAAAATTTAGTTCAAGATAATAAACAATCAGAAAAGTTTGAAATTGATGATCCCTGGTAATTCTTAAAGTTTTTTTAATGAATTAATAATTATATAAGCAAGCTTTTCTGTAGCACCTTTAGCGCCTCTTTCTTTGTGTAGATTATCTCTAATACTTTTTATTTGATCTATATTTTTAAAAAGAAATAGTACTTCTTTTGCAATGTTTTTAGGCGAAATATTACCTATCCGTTCAGGAACAATCATTCTTTTAGCTTTAATATTTGGCCAAGCGAAAAACTTCTTTTTTCTAAAATAAAAATTTTTAATTATAAAAGTTAAAAGTCTATTTATGAATGAAATTTTCCCAATTACTCCAAAAATACCGTCCCATGCATTCATCATATTTAAATGTTGAGTAGGTAGAATAACTAACATTGGAAGATTAATTGCGGCTAATTCTGCAGTATTTGCTCCTACCGTTGTAATTGCAAGATCACATTCTTTTAATATTTCATAGCAAGGATGTTTTTTTATTAGATAAATTTTTGTATTTTTTGATGTTTCAATTACGTAATCAAAAGGAGAGACTTTGAATTTTTTAATTGTTTTGATTTTTGATGAGTAATATTTTGCAATTGGATTTCTCTCGCTTTGAAAAAATAAATATTCACTTTTATCAGTGGTTGGGGCAATGGGAATTATAAAATTTAAGTTTTGATTTTTTTCAGCTATATGATCTGCAACTTCTAAGAAGAAAGGGATTCCAACAGAAAGCTTTGCTTTTTTAGAACCAGGCAACAATGCAATGTAGTGTTTTTCTTTCTTTCT
>CACBHP010000016.1 GCA_902539115.1 uncultured Prochlorococcus sp.
AATTTTGTACCAATTCCGGCATCTAGTTTCGCTTTAGCATTTTCTAAACTTGTAATTGATAAATCAAGTGTGAATTTTTTATTTTGAATATCTTGATATGACTTTTTGTATTTGTGATATCTGATTCTTGCTTCTTGAATTAAATCTTTTTTCTTAATCTCATAATTATTTTCAGCAATTTTGTAATTTGTTTTGGCAATTTTAATTTCAGATCCTATTAGCGGGGCAATTACATCCCATTTAATATTCAGGGAGGGATTAGCTGTAAATTGTGATGTTTTTAAAGTAGGTGAATTGCTATTGTACTTTTTACCTGCGACATATTTTGGGAACCCATTAGCTTGAAAATCTAAGGTTGGATATCTTTTGGCAATTTGACTGGAAAGATTAAAGCTTGCAGAGGCTACTAGGCTTTGTAATGATTTTAATTCTTGATTATTTAATACAAGTTTTTCTATTTCTTGATAATCAACAAAAGTAATATTTGATTTTTCTTCTAAAATATTATCAATGTAATTTTTTGTTTCGCTCGATAGAACATTAAAGGTATTCATACTTAGAGTAAGCGGCAATAATAAGAAAGGATTTATTACTCTTCTAAGCATGTTTTATAATTTCGAAAATATTCGATTAACCAATTAAAGTATTAATAATATCATTTGAATCATCAAGAACGTGAATTTTAGTATTTATTTGATTCTCAACTTCTTGAATATTTTTATCATCTAAAAATAAATCAGTATTAATTTTTAACATAATAGATGGTATGTAAACAGCTTCTCCTAAATCCTTATTTTTCAGCCCGTAAATTAGATCTTCTCCAGTAAGAAGACCTGTAACAACTTGATCTTGACCCCAATAAATACTTGGCAAACCATATAAATTAATTGTTAATCCATTAATTAAGTTTAATTTCTTTACTGTAGGAATTAGGGCTTCATAAACTAATTTACCAACAATCCAACTAACTTTTTTTGGCTTTTTTACTGTTTGGGGTAGGTTTTGAGTCTTTTCTCTTAATGCTTCTAGAAAGTTTCTAATAGTCCCAACTCCATTAGATTCTTGTGGCATATTTTCGTAGGTTTTGTAACTAGGTAAATTTGTACCAGCAATTAAATACCATTCGTCTGCTAGCCAACAAAAACGAGTCCCAAGAGTATTTTGCAGATAGGCTTGAATTCTCTCTACTTGTTTAATAGTTTTTTTTGCGTATTCTGGGCTTATTGATTTCAATCCATCATTTTCAGGTCTAAATTTTGTAAGTCCTACAGGAACTATTGCGACTGAAAGTACTGTCTGAGAGGTTTTTTTGTAGAACTCAGCAAGTTCCAAAATTGATTTCTCAAGAATATCCCCATCATTTATATCTGGACAAACAACAATTTGAGCATGTATTTGAATAGAGTTTTTTTCAAACCACGAAATTTGATCAAGTATCACTCCTGCTTTTTTATTTTTTAATAATTTTTCCCTTGTGGCGGGATCGGTAGCATGAACTGAAATAAAAAGTGGGGATAGTTTTTGCATAGCAATTCTTTCCCAGTCTTCTTTTTTTAAATTCGTAAGAGTTAAATAAGAGCCATATAGGAAACTTAATCTATAATCATCATCTTTTATATAAAGGCTTTTTCTTTTACCACTTGGCTGTTGATCAATAAAACAAAATGGACATCTATTATTGCATTGCTTGATTGAATCAAATAATGAATCTTTAAAATTTATACCTAAATTAACGTCTTGATCTTTTTCAATATTTATATTATGAATCTCATGATTTTTATCTAAAACTGATATGTTTAAAATTTCTTCACTAATTAGAATCTGATAATCAATTAAATCTCTTGGTTTTTTCCCATTAATACTAATAATTGAATCACCCGATTCAAATCCTATTTCTTCAGCAATGGAATTAGCTTCAATACTTTCAATTTCTGCAGGGTTTATTTTATAAGTAATATTTGGAACCAAAAGATCATTGGGATCTTCCGTGTAATTAATTTCTTGCCACACAATTTCAGGCCAAATACACTTATTTATATTTATTCTAAACTTATATATGACTCAAAGTGTATTAAATACTTTTAAAAAACTAAATATAGGGGTGAAATTATGGGTCTATTATTTATTAAAATATGGAATTCGCAGTTTTCTAAAACACGATTTAGATTAATTAAAATAACCTTTTTCATTGAAAGAATTAATTACAAAAAATTTAGAAGTAAAGGATAAATTCAACTATGAATCTCATAAGACAGTTGATTCATACGAAAATAGTTTTTTATCAAATCCCATATCTTTAAGATTGTGGTCTTCTTTTTTTGTAATTTTACCTATTTTTGTTCAAGCCCCTTGGGTCAGATTAGAACCAATAAGTGCTCTTTGTTTTACTTTTGTTATTGTCTTAGTGGCAATTGTTTTGAATCAGAAAGGATCAAATAAGTGGTTTATTGTCAGTTCATTATTACTTGGTGTATCAGGTAGTTGGCTTGGTGGATGTTTGTTTTGGGGATGGTTAAGCCCATTTCCTATCCTACACATACCTGTTGAAGCTGTAGTTCTCCCATTAGCTTTAATTGGATTTGGTACTAATTGGAAAATAGGTTCAAGTTTTTATATCTCTTCTTTATTTGGAACTGCTGTTACCGACATTACAATATTTTTAATCGGAATCATGGATCAATGGAGGCAGGTAATTACAGCAGATACTGAAAATGCACCTATGATTCTTCAAAAAACCTCTGAGAGTATTATTCAAATAAAATCATTATCTATTATCTTTTTTGTTGCTCTTATACTTTGGTTTATCTCAAAAGAAATTTTAGATTCTGCCACAATTAATACTACTAGTGGTAAAGCACTCTTAGTTTCTGGTTATGTAATTCAAACGACATTAATTGTTGATGGTATTTTTATTGTTTTAGCAATTTTGCAACCAACTTTTAGTGGATTGGTTTAATGTTAAGGCCTCCATTTTCTCAAGAACTGATACCAATAAATAATTGGGATGTAATCGTAATAGGCGCTGGAGCTGCTGGCCTTATGAGTTGTCTTGAATTACCCTCAAATTTAAAAGTGCTTCTTTTAAATAGAAATACTAGTAAGGTATCTTCCAGTAGATGGGCTCAAGGAGGAATTGCATCTGTTGTTAGACGAGATGATTCATTTGATCTTCATGCCGAGGATACTTTAAAAGCAGGTGATGGACTATGTGATTTTCAAGCTGTAGAACTGCTAGTTAAAGAAGCTCCAGGTTGTGTAGAAAGGTTGCAGAATTTAGGGATGATTTTTGATCAAAGTTCTGATCAACTAGCTACTACCTTAGAAGCAGCCCATTCACGAAGAAGAGTCTTACATGTTAAAGATCGTACTGGACGAGCATTAGTTGAAGTTCTAGAAGATCATATTGAGAATCAAAAAAATATTCTTCACTGCAGGGGTGTAAGAGTAACTGAACTTCTCATTGATAATAAAGAATGTAGAGGAGTTCAGGTTCTTGATGGAGCAAATTTATATTGGATTAAATCTAGAGCTGTTGTTTTGGCTACAGGCGGGGGTGGGCACTTATTTACAAATACAACAAATCCTGCTCAATCCTCTGGTGAAGGGATTGCTCTTGCATGGAAAGCAGGAGCAGCTATCGAAGATTTAGAGTTTGTGCAATTTCATCCCACCGCTTTAAAATTTTATGGTGCACCATGCTTCTTAATATCTGAGGCACTTAGAGGGGAAGGAGCGATTTTAGTTGATAAAAATGGTGAAAGTCCAGTTAAAAATCTTGAAAATCGTGATCTAGCTACTAGAGATCAGGTAAGTAGAGCAATTATGAAAAATATGCATGATAATAATATAGACCACGTTGGCTTAGATCTTCGGTATATTGACCCAGAAAAAATTGTGGAGCGCTTCCCCACGATCTTAAGTCGATGTCAGGATTATGGCGTTAACCCTTTAAATGAGGTTATTCCCGTAGCTCCTGCAGCTCATTATTGGATGGGAGGTGTTAAAACTGATCTAAATGCATCTTCAACAAGAAAAGGATTATATGCCGTTGGAGAAGTTGCTTCTACAGGCGTGCATGGTGCAAATAGACTGGCAAGTAATTCACTGATGGAGTGTCTTGTTTTCGCAAGAAAAATGTCTTCAATTGTTTTGAATGACCTCTCTAAATTTGAAAAATTTGATAGATCATTTCAAGAGTTTGATATTGAAGATCCTAAAGAAGATGAAATTTCTATAATTGCTGAAAAAATTGATGAACTAAGAAAACTATGTTGGTTAAATTTAGGTGTATCTCGAAATAAGGTAAATATGAGTAAATTTTTAAATTACATTCAAAATGATATAGATAAATTAAATAAAAATGATTTATTAAATAGTCTTGAAAAAATAAAATTTGATCAAAAAATAAAACTTAGTGAACGCAATAGGAGAGCATTAAATCTTTTACTTGATTTAAAGAATAGACAAATAACCACCATAACTTTATTAAAAGCTTGTCTATTTAGAGAAGAAAGTAGAGGAGGGCATTATAGAGATGATTTCCCTGATAAAAATAAAAATTGGGAATGCCATACTAGACAACAGTTAGATCAAAAAATTCAAAAAAGATTTATTAAAAATTAAGATCTCCTTGATAGTCGGTTTTTGTTGCTAATTCATTTAAGTCACGAGTACCACTAATAATTTCTCCATCTATTTCCCAAGAAGGAAATCCGCTGATTCCTTTTGTTTGGCATAGCTCATACTCATTATCTTTACCATCTTTAGCACATTCAACTACTTTTAATTCTTTAACTGCTTCCTTACCAAATAATTGTTTCTGATCGTGGCAATGCGGGCACCAGTATGCACTATACATAACAATATTTTTTTCACTTAAAAATTTTGCAAACTTTACCTTCTGGGGAGAGCTTGAAGTGGTAATTATTGGCGATACATTTTCAATGGGGCTTGCAACATCAAAAGCATTAGAGGGTTCAACGTTTGTTGACCAAATTAGGCCCCCCAGCAGGACACTGATGGCTACAATGAAACCTCTAAAAATCATAGGTTCTCTACTTTCGAACTTTGCTCCAATCATAGAAATTATAAAGATAGAAAACGATAAAATTGCCGAAAGTATACAAAAAAAGCAATATGCTTGAATCTTAAAAAACATTATATTTATCAATAAAAAGCTAAATGTTGATGAAGCACAAGAAATTAGAAATACTAACCACCATAAAAATTTATTTAGTTTTTCTTTTGGGGAAATTAAATTAAGCGAGAGTATTATTGTGATAACTAATATTGATAAATATATTATAAATCCAGCTAATGAGAGAGGAATATTAACTTGATTATTTTCAAATAAAGTACCCCAAGGACTATTTAAAACTGTTTCACAACCATTTTGTATCCCTGGGCATGAAAGCGAAGTAAATAATCCCCAGTTTTTTAAAGTAATCGAACCTGTGTCAACTATACCTATAGTGCTGAGAATTGCGATTATGATTTTTGGCCATTTCAAATCTTTTTTATTTCTTCTGTTTAAAGTCTTAAGCGCCATACAAAATGAAAGTTTGTTATTTACGTTTTCTATCCTAATATTATCTTGGCATGAGAGTTATATACGAAATGCTGTTTAAATCTTTTAATTCTTATTTTTCAAGTTGTGAAACAAAATAGTCTCAATGTAAAAGAAAAAAAACTATCTAAGATTGCATTCAGTCATGTTGGTTGTGAGAAAAATCTTGTTGATACTGAACATATGAAAGGCTTATTAGATAAAGAGGGTTATAAAGTTGATAACAATATAAATGATGCAAATGTTGTTGTTGTAAATACTTGCAGTTTTATTGAAACAGCTAGAGAAGAATCTATTAGAAAAATTCTAGAATATACAAATCAAGGAAAGGAAGTAATAGTTGCAGGCTGTATGGCTCAGCATTTTAAAGATGAGCTTATAAAAGAAATCCCTGAAATAAAAGGTTTGGTTGGAACAGGAGATTATCAAAAGATAGCCAAGGTTTTAGACAGAGTAGAAAAAGGGGAAATCGTTAATGAAGTTTCAAAAATACCTGAATTTATTGCAGATGAGGAAATGCCTCGTTTTATAGATAAAAACAAATTTGTTGCTTATCTTCGCATTGCTGAAGGCTGCAACTATAATTGCGCCTTTTGCATTATCCCTAAGTTGAGAGGTCCTCAAAGAAGTAGAACAATAGAATCTATAGTTTCAGAAGCCAAAAGTCTTGCAAAAAAGGGTATTCAAGAAATCATATTAATTAGTCAAATAACAACTAATTATGGTCAAGATATTTATGGAAAACCATCATTAGCCAAACTTTTGAATGAGCTTTCTAAAGTTCCAATTCCTTGGATAAGGATACATTATGCTTATCCAACAGGTTTAACTGATGAAGTTATTAGAGCTTTCAAAGATTCAAAGAATATAGTTCCATACTTTGATTTGCCACTTCAACATAGTCATCCAGATGTGTTGAAGAGTATGAATAGACCTTGGCAAACTTCTTTGAATGAATCAATTTTGGAGAAAATCAAAGAAGAAATTCCATCTGCTGTATTAAGAACTAGTCTCATTGTTGGTTTCCCAGGAGAAAAAAAAGAACATTTTGAACATCTTCTCGAATTTTTGGATAGGCACAAATTTGATCATGTGGGAGTGTTTATTTTTTCTCCTGAGGAAGGAACTCCAGCTTTTCATTTGCCAAATAAAGTATCTCCAGAGGTTGCAGAGGCAAGAAAAGATAACGTTATTTCAGTTCAACAAAATATCTCTAAAGATAAAAATCAGAAATATGTTGGTTCAAAAATGAAGATTTTGGTAGAAAAAATATCAGACAATAAAGAATTAATAGGTAGGTCATATAATTTCGCGCCTGAAATTGACGGAACTGTAATTTTATCTGTTAAAGATAAAATTCATTTGAAAAATTATATTGGTAAATTTGTTGAAGCAAATATTTCTTTTGCAGATGAATATGATTTGTATGGAGAGAGTATTAAAATTTTGTAGTCTTTTAAATTAATTTAACTGCTCTTAAGAGCTTATCTAATGCGAAGGCAGCTCCAAAACCAAAACCAATAAATGCAAAATAGAAAATGATGTTCATTAATTTTTTTACTTTTATTTAATTTAACATTAGATGAAAAGATTAGATTTTTTCGTTTAATTTCTTAATCTTGGATATATGGTAATTTTTTGTATAAACATTCTTCTGCTTTTTGTAGTTCCCGGCCTAAATATAGAGCATGATCGAATCTGGTTATTAAGTCATTTCTTTCTTCAGTGATCAATATTCCAAGTTGTTTTGCACTAATACCTTTAAAAACTTCATTACTAACTCTTTTATTTTGAGAGTCGCATTTAATTGGTTCATTTGTTTCTGGGTCAAGTGCATAGCCTTCCTCATCGATGTTATTAAGAAAGTGTTCTAAAATGATTTTATTTTCTTCTAAATCTAGTTTGATAATAAAATAACCGTTTGGATCTAAGTCTATGTATCTGTTGGATAGATTATTATCAATCTTTATTTTTTCATCCATACTTTTACTAGGATCCATTCTTAGAAGTTAAAAAAACTATATTACTAATATAATCTTTGATAAAGCCAAATAATTTTTTATTTGAAAGGTATAGAATTATTCTCAAATTCAATTTCTTTCTCGGTTTGTTTATTAACTTCATTTAGCCAAGGATAAATTATATTTTCCATATTTTTGTCAAACCACTTATGCAAGCTAATAGAGCTTTTTGCAAAAAACCCCCTTCGCCTTTTATGTTTACCACCCGCTCCAGGATCAAAAAAATGGATACTATTTTTTATTGCCCATTCAATTGGCTGATAGTAGCATAATTCAAAATGTAAATTAGATATGTCTTCTTGACTACCCCAATATCTACCCCATAAGTTATTTTTATTTTTAACGCACATCGACATAGCAAAAATATCATTTGAATCATTTTTTGATGCGCCAAAAAGTAAAAGATTTTTTTTATTATTAACAATTTTTTCGAAAAATGTAGATGTTAGATATTTACTTCCCCAAACACCCCACCTCGAACAATGCTGTTCATAAAAATTATGCATTTTTTTGAGGATTTCTTGATTGATATCATATTCACTAAAAATTTCTACTTTAATATCTTGTTTAATAATTGATTTCCTCTCTTTTTTGATATTTTTTCTCTGATTAGAATTAAATCTGGAAAGAAAATCATCAAACGTTTTTTCTCCATTATTCCTCCATTCACTGCTGGAATTTATCCATTCATAGTATCCTAAAGATTTAAGATGGCTGCCCCAGCTTTCATCAATATATAAAAAATTACAACTTAAAATTTTGTTTTGAATTGCAAAGCTTTCGATATGGTTTATGAGTAAATCTGTAGTTTCTTTTTTATCTTTATTTTTTTTATAAAGAAATTGATATCCATTTACAGGACTATAAGGACTCATTCCAATTAATTTAGGGTAATAATTTAAATTCAGCTCTTGAGCCAATCTTGCAAATGATTGATCAAAAATGAATTCTCCATAGCTGTGATTTTTTAAAAAAAGTGGAGCAATTCCTAATATTTCTTGATTTTTATAAGCAACAAAATATAGCGGTTGCCAACCAGTTTCTCTCGAAACACTTTTTGATATTTCAAGGTTTTTAAGCCAAGTCCATTCATAAAATGGATTATTGATTTCATTTGCTAATTCATTCCATATCTCCTCGGAGATTTCCTGAATTGACAATTTGACTTCAACTTTATGTATTTTGGGGTTCATTTATTATTAAATCTATTTCAAATTTTTTTGTAATGAACATGGATTTCATTATTCATTAAATTTTTCATTGATTTTATTTCCCATAGTCTTTTGAGATTAAAAATCTCATTTGTTTGTTCTGGAGGGATCCATGTATATCTACCTCCAATAATTCGTGGAATTATTGTAATTTTTATATCTGTTATTAGATCCTCTTTTATAAATGAATTTATAAGTTTTGCACCTCCTAAAAGAGCTAGATCATTTATTCCTTGTTTTTTGAGTGAAATTAAAGTTTTTCCCCATGAATCTTCGAAAATGAGTTGTTTCTCGAAGTCATTATTCGACGAATTATCAACTTTACTTGAGCTTATTAGCCATCTTCTAATTGGTTGACGAAAGTATTTCCAATTACTGTTAAATTTTTGGCTATTTGAAGCAACTATAGAAATTGGTTGGCTTTTTGATATATTTAGTTCGTCATTATCATTGAGATTTTTAATTAGGTAAGTTGATTGATGAGCTATTAAAGTACCTAAACCAAAAATAGTAGCGTCAACCATTGATAAGTTTTGATTTAATATTTTTTTATCTTCCTCGCTTCCAAGATGCGATTCTCCACCTCCAGGAAATGCAATTCTCCCATCAAGACTAGATGCTAAAACGATTATTACTCTTGGGATACTCAAGTTTGCGTGACTAAACTATTTTCAAATTCCAACTTCAATGAATTGGTTAACTTTTGATCAACAAAAATTTCTGCAGCATTATTTGGACTCTCCTGGAGCCTTATTTTGTGTAATGTTGCACCTAGGTTATGTATTGGTTTTTTAAGGATATCAGAAATATATAAAGCTATATTTTCAGCAGTTGGAACACAATTATGGAAAAATTCGATGTCTTTATTTAGAAAAGTATGATCTAGTTGTTCAACAACTAAATCATTTACTATCTTTTGGAGGGATGATAAGTCGCAAACCATTCCTGTTCTTTTATCAATGTCTCCTTTTACAGTTATATCGACAAGATAATTGTGACCATGTCCATTAACTCTGGCACATTTCCCATAGATTTTTTTATTTTCATCAAATGATATCTCTTCTTTTGCAAGTCTATGAGCGGCTGCAAAATGAGTTTGTACTGTTAAAAATGCTTCCATGTTTTTTCCAAAATAATCTGCCCATAAATTTGGGTTTTCATAAAGCCTTAGACTCGTAAGAGGTAAATCATCCTTTAGACGACTCCAAATGACCTTTACTAATGCTTCAGTTGTGGGAAGTATACCCTCTTGATTATTAACATTAAATTCAGGCCAGACATCATTTAAAAAATGGAAATCTAATTGTCCTGTAACCTTGTCTTTAATAGAGTGTTTTACATCAGAGAGATTAAGTACCATTCCATCAGAGTCTAGTTCTCCACCCATTGAAACAATAAGTTCATAATTATGGCCATGACCTGGTGCAATACTGCACTTTCCAAAAAGAGATAAATTTTCTTCTGGGCTTTTTTCAGGCAGCCAATAACGGTGACTAGAACTAAAGCAGGCACGTCGAGTTATGACGCATTCACGTCCTTTTCCATGTAATGGTTGGGATTGTGTAGAAGTCATACCTTTCTGCGATAATACTATCTTAAGGTTTTAAATACGCTTTTGTCTTTATGGAACAAACCATTATCGAAAAAACAGTTAATTCTATTAAGGGCAGAAGTATATTTTTAATTGGAATGATGGGTTCTGGTAAATCACAAACTGGTTTGAAGCTGGCTGAATTATTGAAATATAAATACATTGATTTAGATTCATTAATAGAGAAGTTGGCCAAAAAATCTATCAATCAAATTTTTAATGATGAAGGAGAAGATAATTTTCGTGAATTAGAAGCAAAATGCCTTAAAGAAATTATCAAAATTCCTTCATTAGTAATCTCAACTGGGGGAGGAATAGTTACCAAATTGGAAAACTGGGGAATTTTAAGACAGGGAATAATTGCTTGGATAGATCTAGACAAAGATATAGCAATTGAAAGATTGAAAAATGAAATTGAAAATAGGCCACTTCTTCAGGGAAAGAATCTAAATGATTTATATATGAGCATTTTTCAATCTAGAGAAAATTTGTATTCTCAAGCAGATATAAGAATTCAAGTAAAAAGGGAAAATATTGAGGAAGTCGCTTTGAAAATAATTAATGCAATTCATAAAGAAATAATTAGTTAATCTGGTTCAATTCTTACTGCAAACCATTTGATAACGTATCCTAATTTTATTTCTAATTCATAAGTGCTTTCCAATAATTCTTCAAAAAATTTCTGATCAGGATCTTCTATATTTTGATATATTGTTTGTGTTTCTGTCTTACTAAGCCAATTCTGCAACCATAAAATTGCTTCTTGCTTTGATACAATTTTTTCTTTTGAATCTGGCTCTAATAATACATAATGATCTGATGCTCTTATTAGTGGATTTGACATAATGAAAATTTTTCTTGGATTAATTCTTTGCTTGATTTTTCAAGGAATTTTTTTAGAAAATTCTTTTGCTTTAGTAGATTCTAACGTACGAGAGTTTTTGGAAAATCGTGTAGATCAATGGCCAGAATTATATTTGCCAAATTTTAAATTATCTGATACTTCTAAGGATTTAATTTATCCTAAATGGTTCGAGGGGAATTGGCTTGTTACTTCTCAAGATATAATGAATGATTCAGAAGAGCCAGTTATTTATAAAGTAAATTTCTTTAGGAATGAGTCAGATTTAATTATTGGTAATCGTGCAAAAAATTCTGAATCTATTGGAAAAGCAATATTTGGTGATACCTTAATCAAGGTTGTAAATGATCCTCAATCTATAAATAATCAAATTACTTATTTAAAAGATGATTTTTATATCGATTCAAGAATTACAGGAAGAAATCAGATCCAAGATGATGATATTTTTTTTGCAGATGAGCTAGTTATACAAACAGCTCATAAGCCAGGCGCTTCAAGGATTAATCAGGTAGAGACCATTAGTAAATTTCAAAAATGTTCCAAAGAAATATTGCGAGTTGATAATTTAATCAAACCATCAATTTGTGGAGTGCATTATGTTACTTCTTATGGTTCAAAAGTTGGTGATCCTTCTGCTCATGCTATAAAAACAAATAAATATAAATTGACATTTGAATTTATTGAGAGTTAGCACTAAAAAGATATTCTTCTAAGTTGTTCCTCCACATAAAAAGATTTTCTAAATAAGGGTTATTTATGTATTCTTGGCTCCCCTCTCCTGAAAGAATTGGTCCTGCAGACTTTGGGAATTTAAGAAGGGATAATTGAGCAGCGATTGAAATATCTGCAATTGATAAACTATCTCCAACTAAATATTTTTTGTTGATCAAGGATTTTGATAGAGCTTCCAGTAATTTTTGGAGTTCTAAATTATCTTTAGAAGACAAAACTACATTAGAAATTTTACTAAGATTTTCAAAAGGTAATTTATCAACAATACTTTTAACTGAAGAAGGTATTTCATCTGGAAGTAATGCAGTTCTTAGCCGTGGATTTTCTATTGCAGATTTTATTAAAGCTTTTCTACAAGTACTAGCCATTGTAGTATCTGCCCAGTCTTCAATTAGTTTGCATTGTGCAAGTAATATTGGGTCCTCAGGAAAAAGTGAATTGTTATCATTTTTTTTATCTAAATATTCGCAAATAGTTGAGGAGTCATTAATAACTTGATCATTACTATCGACTATTACAGGTACTTGTTTTTGACCTGATAACTTAAAGATTTCAAATTGGCCTATTCCAGGTGTTACTTCCTCAACTCGATATTGTAGTTTTTTTGCATGAAGAGCCATTCTTGTTTTTAAACAAAAAGCACTATGCCTAAATTGATATAATGTAATCATGCTGTTAAATGTTTGTTAAAACTTAGCTAAAAAAGTAATCTATTTGTGGAGCTGATGGGCGAATTTTTCTCTAATGTTGCAAGATATCCAAAGTATTTGATATCCATCATTGTTGGGGGACTTGTAGCTTTGCTTGAACCTTTATTCAAGAATAGATCAAATCCACTCACAATAGTAAGTTTGATATCTTCTATCTTAAGTGCTTTCATAACTGTTTATTTTGTCTTGCAAGCGATGACAAACCCAATAAATTTACAACCATAATGCCAAATAATTACCGTCTTGCAAAAGTTTCTTCTCTTTTGAAGAAAGAAATTACCCTTATTTTGAAGAATGATTTGGAAAATGATCTTATTAGAGATCATTTCGTCAATATTTCTAAGATTGATTTATCAGGTGATTTGCAACACTGTAAAATTTACATAACTTCAACTGCTCAAGAGAAAGTGAGGAAACAGATTGTAGTAAACTTGAATACTGCTAAAAGCTTTATAAGGCATAGTTTAGGAAAAAGAATAGAGATGAGAAGAGTGCCAGAGATAATTTTTAAAGACGATGTTGTTCTTGATAAAGGATTATTAGTCTTGAAACTTCTCGATGAATTAAAAAATAAAAATCAAAACAATAACGTTGAGGAGAAGGATGCCAATAGTTGATCTACCTCTTCATCAAAGAAATATAATTATTACTCGATCAAAAGAAGGGATATTGGATATAAAAAAGATATTTACGAGCAAGGGCGCTAATGTATTTGATTTACCTGCAATAAGTATTGGCGATCCTGATGATTTGAATCCTCTTGACGAAGCCTTAAATCAAATAAATGATTTTCATTGGGTTATTTTCTCCAGTAGTAATGGGATTAAATTTGTGGATAAAAGACTTAGATACTTTAATAGTTCATTAAAAGAATGTTCTAAAAAAACAAAAATCGCCGTAGTTGGAGAAAAAACCTCCAAAACTCTTGATGATTTTGGGATTAAGGCTGATTTCATACCTCCGGAATTCGTTGCTGAAAGTTTAATCGATAATTTCCCAGTATCTGGTTATGGACTTCGAGTCTTTTTACCAAGAGTTCAAACAGGTGGCAGGGATCTAATTGCAGACCAATTTAGAAAGGCTGGTTCCCGTGTATTTGAGGTTGCTGCATATGAAACTAGGTGTCCTGACTCAATTCCGGAAGAAACAATTGATATTATTTCTAATCGAAAAGTAGATGCAATGATTTTCTCAAGCGGTAAAACCGTAGTAAATGCTGCTTTTTTACTAGAAAAAAAACTTGGTAAACAATGGTTAGAATATTTTGATCAGATTAAGTTGTTAACTATTGGACCTCAGACGACAAAAATATGTAAAAAATTTTTTGGAAGAGTTGATAGTCAGGCGCAAAAATATACTTTTGAAGGACTGCTTGATTTGGCAATTAATATTTTTAGTTAGAAACATTTTTTGAATAGTTCTTTTCAACTAAATCTTTGAACCTATCAATATTGGCCTGTAATTCGTTTGTAACCATTTTGCCTAAGATATTTTCTTCCATAAAACGCGCAATCATTTTAGGTAACTCATAAGTTATTGCTAAATTTACCGATGTGATTTGATCAGTTTTACTTTTGAAAACTACTGATCCCTCAGTTGGTAAACCTCCTATAGATTTCCATTTAAGTTTGCTTTTTTCGACCCTTTCTGTAATTTGAGCTTTCCATTTAAACCTAAAGCCATTTGCAGCCAAAGTCCATTCTGTTAAATCTGGTAATGTATTAGTCTCTTCATCAACTGTTTTTACAGATTCAATCCAGCTCATCCAAAGTGTCATGGAGTCTAAATCGCTCCAAGTATCCCAAACATTTTCAAGAGGCGCATTAACAACTGTTATTACGTCATGTTTTAGCCAAGTACCCATAAATTAACTTACTGCAAGATTCTTTGCTAATTCTGCTTTCTTCTCTAAAATTGCCGCCGCCGCCAAATGACCACTCATTGTAGCTCCCTCCATAGAGTCTATGTAATCTTGTTTTGTATAACTACCAGCCATGAAGAAATTAGATATAGATGTTTTTTGATTAGGTCTAAAAGGTTCCATACCGGGAGCTTCTCTATATAGTGATTGTGGAATTTGTACTACATTACTCCAAAGCAATTTAAGGTTTTTTGAGGATGGGAATAGACGGCGAACCTCTTGATCTATTTCTTTTGTAATTCTTTCTGTAGATCTTCCCATCCATCTATCGCCAGGAGTTAAAACACATTGGAGAAGTGATCCCATGTCTTTTTTTCTATAATCTGCTGGACTTGATAGTGCTAAATCAGCAAAACAACTGAAAGAGGCATCAGCAGAATAAAGGAGGTTATCTAGTCCAATAGGTTCGTTTCCAGTATTATCTTTTTGTAATTCAGTAACCCAACCGTCATATCTTAATTGGATTGTGGCAACAGCTACAGCTCTAAGTTTTTTTAAACCTTCAAATTCTTTAAATTGGTACCATTCTTTTGGAATTATTTTTTTTATTCCAGGAACATCACAGGCAGCTAGAAATTTATCTGCAAACACTGCCTTAACTCCTTCAGGAGAAGATATTTTTAATTGATTAACGGAATAAGAGGAAGATTCCTTGTTATAAATTATTTCTTCTACCTTATGGTTAAGATGTATTTTTGCTCCTTTGTTTGTGATGTAGTCGACAATAGGTTGAGTTAACCACTTATGTGGAGAACCTTTTAAAAGATTCAGTTTTGAGGCTTCTGTTTTTGAAGCAAACATCATGAAAATCGTTAGCATGCATCTTGCTGAAATATCTTTGCAATTAATAAAACCTAAAGCATATGCGATAGGATCCCACATTCTTTCTAAGCTTTTTTCACTTCCACCATGGTTTAAAAACCATTCTTTAAAACTTATTTTATCTAGATCTCTAATTATTTTCATTGCACCTTCATAGTCTATCAATCCTCTAACTATTGGGCTTGTCCCTAAAGCTAAGGCATTTCTGAACTTATCTACCCAAGTAAGTTGTTCGGTGGTAAAAAAAGCTTTAAGTCCATTAAATGGAGCACCTAAAGGGAATCTGAAGTCTAAAGATTTTAAATTTCCACCATTATTGATAAATAGATGAGTATGTTCTTTCGGGAGTAAATTATCTAGAGCTCCCACTTTTTTCATTAATTTAAAAAGATTTGCATAATTATAAAAAAATACATGTAAACCCATTTCTATGTGGTTGCCATCCTTATCTTCCCAACTTCCTACTTTACCTCCCCAAAATGACCTGCTCTCATAAATTTCTACTTCGTGGCCTTCATCAACTAAATTGACTGCTGCTGTAAGACCAGCTAATCCAGAACCAACTATTGCAATTTTCACTTTTTCTTAAAATTATAACAAATCAAGTTTGGATAACGTTTGTTCTATGCATCCTTTCGATTAAGTTTTTATATTATAAATAGTAGAAATCCTTTGTTTATGGAAAATGTACAAGCTAAACAGGAAATTAAAAATTCTGATGATGGCAAAGGTATCTTAATTACGAATGATGCTGTAGAACAAATTTCAAATTTATTGAAGGGCCAAAGTGAGAAAAAAGCACTAAGGGTAGGAGTAAGATCAGGCGGTTGTAGTGGGATGAGTTATACGATGGATTTTATAGGAACTAATGAAATAAATCCCGATGATAAAGTTTATGATTATTCATTAAAAGCTGATCATTGCTTTCAAGTAGTTTGTGATCCTAAAAGTCTATTATATATTTATGGAATGCAGTTAGATTTTAGTAAGGAATTAATAGGAGGTGGCTTTAATTTTGTAAATCCCAATGCCTCTCAAACTTGCGGTTGTGGTAGCTCATTTGCAGTTTAATAATTAATGAATAACGAAATTAATCCCATCGAAGAGGATTTTAATGCAGCTCTATCAAGATACAAAGCAGGGCAAGATTTAATTCCAATCGTTCAAGATTTTCAAAAAATTGTACAGCAAATTCCAAATCATTTTGCTGCCTGGACTTGTTTATCATGGCTTCATTTACTTTTGAAAAATAATGAAGAAGCCTTATCAGCTGCCAGACAAGCTGTTCGATTAAATCAGCAAGATCCACAAGCAAGAATGAATTTCTCTTTAGCTCTTTTGGCTACCAATAATAAAGGTGTAAGAGATCATATTGAGTTAATAAAAAAAATGTCCATGATGATGCCAGATGTGAAAAGTGAGTTGAAAGAATCTGTTGAAGACGGATTAAGTAGATATCCAGATTGGCCTGAGTTAACCAAAGTAAAAAAATGGTTGGAATTTTAAATTGTTTAAAATTTTAATATTAAGTAATGGGCATGGAGAAGATCTATCTGGCAGTCTAATAGCTAAGCAATTCGTAAAAAGTGGTTATTCTGTTCATGCTTTGCCAATTGTTGGTTTAGGAAACCATTATGAAAAAGAAAAAATTAAGATTATTGGTAAAACAAAAGAATTTAGAACTGGAGGAATTGGCTATAATTCTTTTAAGGGAAGACTCTCTGAGATATTAGGAGGAGAAATATTTTATCTTCTAAGAAAATTATATTTAACTTTTAAAATAAAAAAAAAATATGATTATTTTTTTGTAGTTGGAGATATTGTTCCAGTTTTTTTTGCATGGGTTTGTAAGAAAGATTTTTTTACCTATCTAGTTGCTTATTCCAGTCATTATGAAGGGAAGTTGAAATTACCATGGCCTTCTAAATTTTTCTTGCTCTCAAATCAAGCAAAAAAAATATACACGAGAGATTCTCTTACAGCTAATGATTTAACATTGCAATTAAAAAAGAAAGTGTCTTTTTTAGGCAATCCATTCATGGATAAGTTTTTTCCTAGAAACAAAAAATTAAAGAAAGCTGAATTTAGTATTGGATTATTTCCAGGAAGTAGATTCCCTGAGATTTTAGATAATTTTGTTTTGATTTTAGATGTATTAGAGGCATTGTC
>CACBHP010000017.1 GCA_902539115.1 uncultured Prochlorococcus sp.
CAATGCGATAGAAATATCTTTGGAATTAGGAATAAAAAATTTTCAATTCGGGGACGGTTTTGGACCTACTATTACATCAAATGATGTAGCGGAAATACTAAAAATAACAGGCTCCCAAAATCAAATAAAGGTTGTAGGTGGTATAAAAAAACTTAAACAAGTTATTGATTTATTTGATAATGGAATTAGTTGCGTGGGGACTTCTAATTTTTGTGAGATTTTTAAACAAGTAAAGGTTTTTTAAATGTCTGGTTCTGGAGAGTGCAGACTAGAAGGTCTCTGTATTAAAGCTTCTCCATTAGGCGAGAATGATAGATTAATAACTATTCTTACTGATGAGCAAGGGATTGTTCGATTAGCGGTACCTGGTGCTAGGCGTCCTAAAAGTAGTCTTGCCGCAGCTACTCCATTAACATATTTAAGTCTGCAGATTTTTGGGAAGAGAAATCTTAAATCTGTACGTCAAATTAAAATATTAAAAAGCTATTCTGGTCTAGGGAAAAATATTGAATGTCTTGCAGCCGCGCAAGCAATAACTGAATTAACTTTTTTATTAGTAGGAAATAATGATAAGCAACAAAACTATTTATCTTGTGTTCTTGCTCATCTAGATAGGATTTATTTGTATGAAGAATCTAGAGAAGAAGATATTAAAATGCTCTCAATGAGTATTCAATCTTTAATCCATCTATTAGCCATTGGAGGTATAAATTTACCAATTCATCATTGCTACAAAACTGGAGAACCTATTATTCCGCCTTTAGGAAATTGGGAATGGAGTTGTTATTATTTGCCAAGTGAAGGGTTTTCGTCCATTGAAGATCCTCAAGGTAATCTAAAAATAAATGCATCTGAAGTTGCTCTATTACAAAGACTTCTTTTTCCAGAATTACCAATAAAATCTAATGGAGAATTATTGGGACCTAAAAAAGTCTGGCTTAAAATATTATTTATTATTGAGACTTGGATCTCTGCTCAACTAGAGAAAGATCTATCTTCACTAAAAATGTTGAGAGAAATATATAGTTAACATTTTCATAAACTATGAATAAATTTTAAAATTATGGTCATGGCGGCTCTGACTGTTAACTTTATAAATAGCTAAATCAATTAATGTGGTTCATATTGCCTGGTTGGGTAAAAAATCCCCTTTTTGCGGAAATGTAACCTACGGTAATTCAACTACAAAGGAATTGAGGGCCAGAGGGCATAAAATTAGTTTTATTCATTTCGACAATCCCTCTAGTTTAAATTCATCAAAACCATTATTTCTTGCAAATGATCCTGATGTAAGTCTTCCATATTTAATTAAGTCCCAAGTTTATACAATCCCCTCGCCAAGGGCAGAAAAAGAGCTAAGGCTATCATTGGTAAGATTAAAACCTGACATAGTACATGCAAGCACTCAACAATTAACGTACCAACTTTATGCTCCCTCTTTAGCAAAGTTTGATAAAATAATTATTTTTTCTGAACCTCAAAAAAATGTTCTTGAGAAATTAGGAGTACCTAAAGAAAAACAAATAATTATTCCAAACGGCGTTGATGAAAATATTTGGGAACCTTTTTGCAAAAAAAGTAAAAAATATGATCAGGTAAAAAACAAACTTGGAAATGAAAGAATCTTTTTATATATGGGAAGGATCGCAAATGAGAAAAATATTGAGGCACTTTTACGTTCTTGGCGCCAAACAAAAACTCAAAATTGCAAATTAGTTATTGTTGGGGATGGACCAATGAAGCCAACACTTGAAAATAGTTTTTCTAACCTTGGTAATGAGAAATTAATTTGGTGGGGTGCCGAATTAGATTTAGAAACTAGGATAGCAATAATGCAAATAGCAGAAGTATTTTTATTACCAAGCTTGGTAGAAGGTTTATCATTATCACTTTTAGAGGCAATGTCTGCTGGAACTGCTTGTGTAGCTACAGATGCCGGTGCTGATGGTGAAGTTTTAGATAACGGAGCAGGAATAGTAATTTCAACTGAAAATGTAGCTGCACAATTAAAAACTATAATCCCAATTCTTATAGAACACCCTTCATTTACAAAAGATCTTGGAGAAAAAGCTAGAAAACGTATACTTGAGAGATATACAATTACTAAAAATATAAATTCACTTGAAAAAGTTTATATGAACTTAAAAGATAATTGAAAAACCTAACGAAACTCTTTACTTCGATTACTAGCTGAAACTATTGATTCAATTAATGCTGACCTTACACTCTTTTTTTCTAAAACCCTTAAAGCAGAAATAGTTGTTCCACCTGGAGAGGTTACTAAATTTTTAAGCTCAGAAGTAGTAAGTTTATTTTCCTTTATCAGACAAACAGTCCCTACTATCATTTCCATAACAAGTTCCTCTGAAATTATTTTTGGTAATCCCCCGCTTAATCCTCCATCACTTAATGCTTCTATAATTAAAGCAATAATTGCAGGACCTGATGAAGTTAACGCTAAAAATATATCAAGGTAATCTTCAGTAAATTCATAAATTTTACTAGTATTTTTAAATAATTTTTTTGTAAATTGTTTCTGATCTTCTGTAATTTCTTCTCCCCAAGAAATCCCTGTTAGACCTTTTCCAATAGTTATTGGAATATTTGTAACAACCCTCACGCATTTATGATTAGGAAACTTTTGAGCAAGTCTATTTATTGAAACCCCTGCAAGAATTGAAACTATTAAATTGTTCTTATTTTTTATATGATGGGCCTCATTTATGTCATTTAATTGTTGGGGTTTTATCGAAAGAAGTTTATATTGACAATCCCAAATTATTTTTGACTCCTTAGAACCTGATTTATAAACGTTTATATTATGTTTATAATTTTTTTTTATTTTTTCTAAACTTTTTTCTGTATTTACAACACAAAAAACATTCTCTGGCTGAATTAATTTGTTATCTAATAGAGGGGTAACTATAGCACTTGCAATATTTCCAAAACCAATAATCGCAATTTTATCTGTCACAGATTAATCATGAATAAGCACTTAATTTAGAATTACCCCATGCTGGTTCAGGAGTAGTATTTTTGCCCAAACTATATTGTGGTGTGTTTTCTGTAGATACAGAAGAAGGAGAAGCTTCCTCTGGAGAAGAACTAGTTACATTTACACAACTTGGAGCAAAAAGGAAAATACTTTCACCGACTCTCTCTTGATGTCCATCAATTGCATATGTGCCTCCAGCAATAAAATCAACCGCTCTTTGAGCTTGATCAGGATCCATCATAGTTAAATTGAGTATTACAGTTTTTCTCTCTCTTAATGCTTGTATAGCTTGAGGCATCTCATCAAAACTTCTTGGTTCCATTAAACTTACTTCTGAGGATGAATTTGAGATTCCAGGCATACCAACTACTTTTGATGATCTGTTGTTATTCATAAAATCGAATGGATTTGAATTTGTAAGGGCATTTGCATTCTTTGGATTTTGTTTGAATTTATTAATATCATTTAATTCATCCTCTGAAGCATAATCCAACTCATCAAAATCATCATCGAGATACTCATCCCCTGCAACAACTGCCTTTAATCTAGAAATAAGTGACACCTTTTAAATCCTCTTGAAATTGATTACCAAGGTTTAAGAACCTTGAGTAATAAATTCATTTTTTAAATGAATAAACTACCTATACCTAGATAACGTTAGTTGAACTTTACTGCAAGTTTATAGATAAGATTTTTATAAAAAAATAACTAATTAGGATCTACCTCCAAAAATCAATGATCCTAATCTTAACCAAGTTGCTCCAGCGTCAATAGCTTCCTCCCAATCACCTGACATCCCCATGGAACAATCTGGTAGTTGGAGAGAATCAGCAAGAGCACGACATTTTTTGAATAACCCTGAATTTTCTTTAGAGCTAAGTCCTTTAGGATTGATAGTCATCAAACCGGTTAATGAAATATTTTTCAACTCTTGAATTTCTCTCCATTTCAAAACTAAAAATTCAGGATTAAAGCCTCCTTTAGTAGGGTCATCACTCAACTTAACCTGCAACATTATTAATGGATTTTTATTCTCTTCACATGAAATATTAGAAATCTTTTGCAACTTTTCAAATGAATCTACTGAATGAATATATTTAAAATTTTGAACTATTTTTCTTATTTTATTACTTTGTATTCTTCCAATAAAGTGCCAATTTATTTGTTTAATATCTTTTAAGGTTAATTGTTTTTCAAAAGCCTCTTGAACCTTACTTTCACCAAAATCATTCTGACCTATATTTTGAATAGTCTTGATTTCTTGACTTTTAAATCCTTTACTTACCGCAAGAATATTTACATTTGATGGTATTTTGTTTTTTATTTTTAAATAATTTGCAGGGTTCACCTTTTATAAGAAAGTTTGCGTAAATAAATTCTCCCATTTAGATAGTTCTTCAGAACCTTTTCTTCTAGCTTTTTGAAGGTTTAATTCGGCCTGATTACGTGCATCTAAATAAGGTATAACTTCAAAAAAAACTTCTCTCTGTCGAACTTCTACCAAGAAAAACATTTTTTGAGCGTATAAAGTCGCATAAATATCTCTCCCATCATTTCCAGGAGAAACTTGGTATAACATTCCAAATGTTGGATGGTTTAAATAACGCTCAGAACTCAAACCTAAAATATTGTGTTATTTATAATGCACCATACAGTTTTCTAAGAAAAATTGCTATGCAAATAAAACAAATCGATAATGTATTAACAATTACATTGAGAGATTTTGAAGGATAAAGAGTTCTAAATCTGTTGGTTTTTATAATAATTTTTTTCTTTGAGAGTAATGATTCTGCTCCATGATCAATTCTCAGAAATATATTTTGAAATAACCTTTCCACCAAGATTAATAAAACACTAAAGGATTTCTTTAGTCCTAAATTTCGAAAATTTATTGATCTAACTGACACTGATTTAATGATATTTTGAAGTTCTTCCTGCACTAGAGGAATAAAACGTAATGCAATTAACAACTGAAAAAGCCACTTACTAGTTGGCAATCCAATCTTTCTTAATGGATACATAAACCAACTTAATCCCCATACAATGTCTTCCTGCAATGTGGTTAAAAGCATCAAATTCACACTATGAATAACGGTAAATATCAAAGTAGAGGTTTTTATTCCTAGTTCAAAGGCTTTTCTTGATAAGTTGTAGGGACCAACATTAATAAACCATATCTTCTGCGAAGGAATTTGCAAAATATTCCATTCTTTTTGGCTTTCCAGTACTACTTGCAACTCATTGGGATTTCTTAAGTAGCCATCAAGAGATTGAATATCAGACGAGGCAAGTATTGATATGCATCCAATTAATAGTGACAAAAATAAGAGAAAAAATAAAGATCGCCACCATACTCTAGATGGCAATAAACTTAAAAAAGTAATTAATAGTAAAAAACCAACTAAACTCAATCTCCATATTGGACCTGCCCAAATTGGAGTGATTAAAAATATCATTACGATAATTATTTTTAATCTACTATCTATAATTCTTAGCCAACTTCTATTACCATGAACGTATTGACCAACAGAAAATTTGGTTAGCAAATTCATTAATCTTTTTGAATTAACTCAATATTTTCTCTTTCGACTTCTTTGTTTAAAGCTCTTTGATGTTTTCCTCTCCAAAGTAAAATGAGGGGCGTGCCTTCAAAGCCTAAATTTACTCTAATTTGTTTTTCAATATATCTTCTATAAGTTATTCCAAATAATTTAGGGTCATTTACAAAAAGAGTAAAAGTGGGAGGTTTGTTCTTTACTTGAGTACCGTAATAAAGCCTACCTTGCTTGCCGCTTCTCTTCGTTGGAGGACTTTTCCAGCTGATTGATTCTTTAAGTACTTCATTAACTACAGAAGTTGTAACCCTTCTTCTATGTTGATTTACAGCGCTAAGAGCATGCTCAAAAATATTATCAACCCTTTGACCAGTTAGGGCAGATGTAAAAATCATTTTTGACCAGTGCAAAAAATAAAGTTTATGTCTAAGTTCCTTTTCTACTTGATAAATTGTTGAACTATTTTTTTCTACAAGATCCCATTTATTAACAACAATTATACAAGCTCTGCCTTGTTCTTCTATGCGCCCAGCCAGCTTCTGGTCTTGATCAGTCACTCCGTCAACCGCATCTATAACTAACACACAAACATCACTTCTTTCTATAGATTTAAAAGACCTATTAATACCAAAGAATTCAGTGCCATATTTAACATTTTTCTTTCTTCTAATCCCTGCGGTGTCAATAATTTTCCAATGATTATCACCTTTTTTAATAAGCGTATCTATTGAATCAGTTGTCGTACCACTAATTTCACTAACTATTGCTCTTTTTTCTCCACAGATTGAATTTAACAAACTAGATTTACCAACATTAGGCCTACCAATAATTGACATCATTATCTTTTCTTCATCATCCTGGATATTATTTTCAGGAAGTTCACCAATAACGAGATCTAAAAGATCTCCAGTACCTGAACCATGAATAGCCGAAACAGGATTAGGTTCGCCTAATCCCAATTTCCAAAAATCTGAAGCAAGGGATATTCCTAGAGTAATCGATTCGCATTTATTAACAGCAACAATTGTTTTACAGCTTGAGTTTCTTAGCCATTTCGCTATTGATAAATCACCATCAGTAACGCCTTGATTCCCATCTACCACCAGTAACGCGAGTGAAGCCTCTTCTAGAGCTAAGAAAACTTGTGTCCTTATCTCTGGGAGAAATTCACTATCATCATCAAAAACTAAACCTCCAGTATCAACTATTTGAAATTCCTTACCTCCCCATGAAGCATTTTGATAAGTTCTATCCCTTGTAACACCAGGCTTATCAAATACTATTGCATCATTACTTTGGCAAAGACGATTAACTAAGGTAGATTTCCCAACGTTCGGTCTTCCGATAATTGCTATTGTAGGAAGAATCAATTCTTCTCTCCAAAGAAAGTAGTATCCATTACAACTATACCTTTAATAGAATCATTTACCTTATTCAAAAAAACTTATTTAATTTCTGGATCACCAAAATGTCCTTTAACTGGATTAACAGGGGGTGAACTAAGACGTGGCGTTAATCCATTATCTTTTGAATAACAATCATTTTCAATCGCCCAATAAATCAACCAATTTACTGCCGTCGCTCTTCTAGTTCTTCTTGGATAGAGTTCATTAATTTTATAACCTTTAAAATTAAGAAAATTTTTCAATCCCTGTTTATAGTCTTTTGGAATTGATCGAGTCAAATGTACTGAGGCTGGTCGCTCTGAAATGATTTGAGGAGCTTTTTCAAATTTTTCTGACCAATAAGCAGGAGTTAATACGCTAGAAACCCAATTATTTAAAGTCGTTTCATTAGTATAAAAAAGTCTTTCCCAAACCAATTCACAAACAAAAACATCACTAACCCTATCTTCGAGAACAAGAAATAATAGATCCTTACATATTGGCCATGTAAATTGATTTTCAACTAATTTTTCTTTTTTATGCATTAATCGAACCTTATCAAAATTAAAGAAAAATAAGGCATAAATTCCTTTTTATATTGTGATGCATATTGAATAATTTGATCAGGCATCCCTATACTTAAACCTATTAATGTTGTATTGATGATATCCTCTTTTTTTAAAATTTCCCTGACTAAATTCCATCTTTTGCCAACTTTCATAATGGCCAATACCGTTTTATTTGCCTTACTTTCCCTAATTAGAGTCGTTAATTCAGATTCTGAAGAAGGGCATTCTTTGATGATTAATGTCTCGCCTTTTTTTACCAAATCAAAATCATTCAAAGCTGCTGCTGCTGAAATAGAGGAAATACCAGGTATTGTTTTGGTAATAATTTCAGGATGATTATTTTTTATTAACCTCAAAATATTAGAAGAACTTGCAAATAGTGAAGTATCTCCAAGACAAAGTAAAACAACTGATTCGCCATTTTGTATAAATTTAACAATTTTTTTTACAGCATTAGACCATATTTCATCTGGATCAAAATCCTTCCTAGCCATTGGAAAGATGATAGGGATATTTTTTTTAAATTTGGTGTATTTCTTGACTATTTCCGCAGCGAAACTCTTTTTATTATCATCTGATATTGGGAAAACTATAACTTTCGCTTTTTTTATTGCATCCACAGCAGCAATTGTTAAAAGCGATGGATCTCCAGGGCCTACACCAACAATGGTGAATGTTGGTATATCATTTTTATATCGATTAAGTAAACTTAAAAACTTGTTTATTATCATTTTTATTTTATTAACTTTAGCTATGTATCCTTGGCAATATAAAAGTTTCAGCTAGTATAGCTGACTCAATTTCAGACAATTCCTCTAACCTTTTGAAAGTTTGATTTTTAGAGAATTTAGTTTGCGCTAGTTTCCAGTAAACTCCAAAATGTCTTGCCTCACTCTCAAGCAGAGACTCATAAAGGGATTTAAACGATTTATTTTCAGAATTCAGCGCAAGCAAGCTTAATCTTTCATGACTTCTTGCTTCAATAAGTCCTGCTATTAAGAAACTATCAAGCATTCTTTTGGGCTCATCCTTTCTTATATTCTTGGACAATTCAGCTCCATACGGAGGCGGTTTTAAGGACTCAAGAGAATATCCAAGATCCTTTAAAAAATAAAGTATTTTTTCAAAATGCTCTAATTCCTCTCTCGCTATTGGACTTAGAACTTCTGCCAGATTAGGTTCTGATGGATATCTAAACATTAATTGAATAGCTACTCCTGCTGCTTTTCTTTCACAATGAGCATGATCAATAAGAATATCTATTGGATTAGATAATGCGAGTTTGATCCACTCATCTGAGGTAAATGAAGATAAATATTTAATATGAGAAGTGGGCCTTTTAAAATCGACTAACATTTAATCTTTACTAATTAAATATCCAATGATTCCTTCAAGAGCTAAGGAATAACTTGATATTCCAAAACCACTAATAATTCCTATAGCTTTATCTGTAAGAAAAGATTCTTTACGAAAATCTTCTCTACTAAATATATTTGAAATATGTAACTCTACAAAAGGAATTTTTGATCCAATTAAAGCATCACGAATAGAAATCGAGGTGTGAGTAAAAGCGCCAGCATTTATAAGAATACCTTGGATACTTTTTACAGACTCCTGAATTTTATCTACTATTTCTCCTTCGTGATTACTTTGAAAACATTCAAGATTAATACTTTTTTCTTTAGCAACTTTAACTAAATCTTTTTCTATATCACTCAATGTTTTATTACCATATATTTCAGGTTCTCTAGTGCCTAAAAGATTTAGATTTGGTCCATTTATCAATAAAATATTCATCATCAATAAAGTCTCTTCTTTACAAATGCTATCTAGAAAGAAACAAAAAAACCAAAACAATTTCACACAAAGTGTCCATTAACTGATAAGTTCAAATAGTGGGGGTCGGTGCCCGAGTGGTTAAAGGGGGCGGACTGTAAATCCGCTGGCTCTGCCTACGTTGGTTCAAATCCAACCCGGCCCACTTTAAAATTGCCCTTGTAGCTCAGCGGTAGAGCACTCCCTTGGTAAGGGAGAGGTCTCGGGTTCAAGTCCCGACGAGGGCACTCGCGGGATAGCTTGGTATCAGTGAGATTACCACTATCGCAGAAAGAAATTCATCAGAAGTGGACGTCCGTTTTCGGGTCCACTTTTCTGTTTTCAGGGCAGATATCTGGAGGTGCATCAAACCTACGATGACACCAAAATGGCAACAATCAGAAGAAGCGGAAGCGGCTGGCAGGTCCTTATCAGAAGGAAGAATTATGTAGGCCCTAGGTCAAGAACTTTTCTATCAAAAGATCTTGCGGAATCCTGGGCAGATGCAATCGAAAAGAGAACAAAAAAGGTTTTTCCCGATGTGCCAATCACCCTGGAAGAGGCGATCAATGACTATATAAATGGTCCGCTGCTGCTGCACCGCAGTGCGGAGAATGAAAAATATCCACTCAGGGTGACAGCGGAAAGCTGGCTTGGAGATATTCCACTAAGTGATCTGCAGATAAGACATTTTGCAGTGTGGCGAGATGAACGATTACTGAAGGTGAAACCAAATACAGTGATGCGGGAACTGAGAATTCTGCGTGTATTAATTGACTGGGTGCGAGATGAAAGAGGAGTGGAAATAAAAGATAACCCCGCAAGGCATCTGAGAGTGAGAGGAACGGGAGATGCTAGAGCTCCATTTTTCACTGATCAAGATGAGAAAAAACTTTTATATGAATTGTCTCAGATGTCCAATAAAAATCATCTGAGACTCACAAAGCTTGCTCTGACTACTGGCTTCCGCCGCTCCGAACTTCTGAGCCTGACTTGGAGAAATATAGATCTCAAGAAAAGAATAATCTATATATATAGAAAGAATTGTGCCGCCACAGATAATTCTTCTGCACCTAGACTTATTCCTCTTCCGTGTAAAGCCAAAAAGATTCTGGATGAATTATCGGAAAGGCAAGGAATAATTATTGATCTGACAAAAGGTGCGGCCAGGCATGGATTTGATAAAGCCAGAAAAAGGGCCGGGCTTGAAACTCTCAGATTTCATGATCTAAGGCATATTGCCATAAGCAGAATGTGGAGTTCAGGAATGAATGCTTTGGAGATAAGTGCATGCAGTGGTCACAGAGATATAAAAATGTTGATGAGATACAGTCACTACCAATTAAGTTTTTAAATTAATCACTTTCACCCCTGGGGGGGGTATTTAAAGTGATTAGTCGTATAAAACGAAAGAGAATATTTTTATAAAATTTTTTATATTTAACCTCATAATTCTTTCTCAAAACCAAACTCTTTAACGAGGTTATAGATATTAAACAACCTTTTTGCCTGACCAATACTTGGAGAAAAAATTTCATTCATGCCTTGAGCATCGCGTAACAGATCTGAATCTGAACCTGAGATCCTTATAGTAGTTTGCGCGCCAAGCCAAACTTCAATTTCTTTCCAAAAAATATTAGGCGCATTTTTAATCTTATTCACCAAATCATATTCCTCTATTTTTGCTGTTTTTTCTCTTTCTGCTTTTTCTAATTTATTGTATTCACTTGCAGATATAAGATAATTTTCCAATTTTGATGACCATTGAATATTAGCTTTTTGGATATTCTGCCAACATTCTGGTTTTCTTGCATATTCACGAATATCTCTATTCATCCCAACAGGTGGATTCATAATTAAAGTATTAATATTTTTCGCAACTCCAAGTAATTCATCGATAAAATCTTGGGTTAAAGATTGTTCTGACCAAACTTTCATAAAATTAAATCTTTTTGATTTGGAATCCTTGAAATATAAAGCCAAAAGGCCAATAGTAAATGCGACTACAGTACTTTTAAAATCCGTAAACCTCTCTTTCTTCGTCTCTCTATCAAGAGTTTTATAAATTATTGCTTTCGCCACTAACTCCTTAAAATATCTTTCATTAAATTGATAACTTTTATTTGACCATTCTTCTTCTATTCCATCAAAAAATGATAAATAGCTTGCATTATTTTTACCCCGCATAACTTCTAAGATTTTACAATCCCATAAATTCTGATAAAGAGCTAATTGTACTTTGTCAATTTTTTGTTTTGAGGGAAATTCTTTATCAAATATCTTCTTTTGAGCCTGAGTTTTATTCCTACTTTTAGCAGATTTATATTGTCCCCTAGATCTTTCATAAAACCAATGAGATGATCTTAAAGAGTTTGGAGCTGGCGGGGCAGAGATTTTTTTAGATAAATTTTCTATCTGTACATGGAATGAGTGGTTGGAGGAAAAATCAGATAAATTTACTTTATTTTGAGTATTTGCAAAACGGGAAACATCTGAAACAAAACTATCGGCATCTTCAGATTCCTTGGGAACTTTTGATAATTTCATTTGAACATAAACTTTACTCAAATCAGCATTACTGAATTTATTTATAAATTTTGAAGCCGCATATATAGAAGAAACAGTTTGTCCTCCATTAACAATTTGTAGATTATTTATTTTTGTTATTGTTCTTGCGCCATTTGGTAATGTCTTTAGTTTTACGTTATCTGCAGTAGCCGTAAGACCATTGTTATAAGCAAAAAACATTGATGGCTTATCCTGAATAGTATCTCGAATACCTCTATTGATTTTTGTTGTCGCTTGTAAGAACACTCTTACATTTTTTTCTAATAATCTATTTCCCCATTTATCAAATAATTCCGCTATTAAATCCCCTGGTAAAACTGTTAGATATGATTCATAAGAGCTTTCAGAACTATGAGCAGTCAAAACTGGTAAAGAATTTTGACTTTCTTCCAAGTCAATTATAATTTCAGGTTTTTCTTCAATTCCACTTTCAAGCTGTTTAATTCTTTCATAATCACAAATACCAATTTGAGCTTTAATTTCTCCAATCATTGGAGCTTTTATGCTATCTGATCTAATTTTTATTAACTTATTTGTAAGAATTATTATTCTAATTTGAGATAAAAGATCCATTTTTACTGATAGAGTTTGTATCGCAGAAAAAACTGGATTACTCTCTTCAATTTGCAGAAATTCTCTAGACGTAATTTTAGATATAAAATTAGTTCCTCTCTTTAGAAGTGCATCTAAATCTTTTGAGTATAAGCCTTCTAATTCCTCTGACTGGGTAAATTCAGATAAAAAAATTGTAAGTTTTCTATTATCCTCCAAAGGGTTCCCACCATAGCCATTAAATTGCAAACCGGTTCTAAGAAAAGGAGCATATATTGCATCTTTAATATCGCCTTCTTCTATAAGTAAATCAGTTACGCGATTAAAAAATACTTCTTGAGGAGTTGAGCCGCTATCTATAGATTCATTACTTATTTCAAGTAAAAATTGCTCATAATAATCATCTTCTAATATTTTTTCTTCAGTCATAATGCATCATAAATTACATCCAGATTTTCTAATAAACTATCTTTCAAACCTTCAAGTGAAATTTTATATTTAATTTCACTTAAAAAATTACAGTTTGTATTTTCAGGAGAAATTCTTGGGGATTTTTCTTTAATAATAAAAAGTTGATATGGATCAACCAATAACCAAAAATCAGATTTATAATCATGCTTATCATCATATTTACTCATATAAACTTTTCCTAAAAATTCATCCAAGGAATTTATATCTTTTTGAATAATAAAATTTTTTATATCCTCAATTTGTTCAGTAAGTGTAAAACTATTTGGATTTATTTCAGTTGATTTATCCACAGTAAAAACTAGTAAAAACAATTTTGCAAGATTGTCCTTGCTTAGTTGAAATTCTGAAGAAATTTGAACTTGACCTTTTAAACCTCCTTGTTTAGTCTTTACCTCAATGCCAATAGAACTTAATAGAAAATCCTTTACTAATTTGTCAGGACCTTTCCACGCTTCGATAGCATCTCTGACTCCAATCTTTTCCATTAATAATTTTAAAAAAGTTAATTCTCCAATAAGTCCTTGTTGTTCAAAAGGTTTAAGTTTTTCAACTCTCTTGTTTTTCATTAAGAGTTTCCAATGATTGCATTTTTTAAAAATATTCTCTAAAAGTTCAGTTTCGGTAGAACACATATCAGATCCTGAGACAATATTTTTGCAAAAAGTATCAAATTGCTCAAGATAGATAGCATTAGTGATTCTTATATCTAGATATCCTTTATCTTTTTTTCTATTTTCTAAAGGTTTAATTTTTATTTCATTCCAATCCGGAAACTTTTTTTCTTGTAATTTATTAAATTCCAATTTTTCAAAAAATATTCTCATTCCATAATCACCATTATGATCTTTAAAATGAATAATATTCCATCCTTTTTTTGAATAAACAGGTCTATATTCAAGTCCATCCAAAGGCGGATTTTTTGCAGCTCTAAGACTTATCCAATTATCATCAATCTCATTTTCATTTTGTTTATTTAAATCATTTGTCATTAATCATCACCATCATCATAGTCATCATCAATAGTATCAATATCTGCATTCTTCCAAACTTCTTTTGGTTCCTCTTTAAGCTCGGTCTCTGGGAGGCGGTAACTTAGCGAAGCATAAACTCCTAAATTTTTAGAGAACTCTTTAAATTCTTGATACTGATCATAAAATGCTTGATCTTCTCTAATCTCTTCAAGATTAATTTTATATATTGTTATATAAAGAATAGGCCTAGAAGTAACCAATGAAATAGCTTTAGCCAAACCTAATTTTCCTTTATATTCTTCTATCTTTTCTTTTGCTTTTTCAAACTCTTCTTTTGAAGCCGCTACATTGGCAATATCATTACTTAATATTGTGCTGTTTTGACCCACTACAGTAGTTATAGATTTGGTATTGCTTATAAATCTTTCATCAACCCTAGTCAGTCTATTAGCTGGGTTAATATTTAATCCCCCTATTTCATAACCTTGTTTTTTATTAGAATTAGTGTCAATTATCACATCCCAATTACTTAGTTCATCTTTTCTTTCCCTTAAGTAATTTAAAAATGAGGGCAGATCAATTTGAACATTATCAGAAGAAACAATATGCTTTTCAGTAAGTTCGAATATTTCACTAAAAGGAATGTTCCTAAATGCATATCTACTCGATAAATCACTATTTATGTTTGCTCCTAATAAGTTATTACGATAATTGTCAGATAATTTTTCTATAAAATCAAATGATTGTTTTCTATTAAATTCAATATCATTTATATCTTTTGGTATTAAATAATTTCCTACTAATTTACCTGCATAAGTAAGCGTAATTCTTACTAATTCGGCTGATCCTAATTTTGGCCTAGAAGTAACCATTAATCTTTTTGCATCTGGATGACTTCTCACATAAAGCGCAAAATCTTTTGGGGTCTTTCTTTGGATTTCAAGTATTTTAATTTGATTATTTAGATGATTAATAACCTTAGAAATATGAGTAAAATTCTCTTCAGATTTCTTAGTCATATATAGTCTGCATAGTTCTTCATAATCATCTCTATATC
>CACBHP010000018.1 GCA_902539115.1 uncultured Prochlorococcus sp.
ATTTTCAGATATTTCAGAAGAACTTCTTACGAACTATAAAAAAGCTTTTAATCTGTTCGAATCAGAATTTGAAATTTAAATTCAATTTTTAATTACCGTTTGTAAGGTTTAACCGGTATTTCAATTAGCCTACCTTTATGGAGATCAGATCTTTTCTCTTGTAAATTTTTGATACATAAAGATACCCTTTTCTCTTTTGCACAAAATCTTTTCAGTTGGTAGTCAGTAAGTGAGAATGATTCATTACTTAATGAAAAGAAGGCCAATAAAAAAATAGAAAAATTTAATACCAATTTCATTTGATCTCTCCTTACTATTTTCTAATTCTCTTTAATTAAATTACTTTCTATTATAAATATCTATTATTTGTTTTAATTCATCTTTACTTAAGTCTGTTGAAATAAAAACTTCTTGGGCTGATTTCCCCTTTCTTGCTATTGCTTTATATCCGTTTATAGTTTTCACTGATAATCTAATTATCAATTTAGATGATCTTCCCCTTGATCTTGAAATAGCAGCTGGAGTTATTGTCTTGATATTAATGTCCAGTGCTAACTTTTTGAGTATTGGAATTAGTCCTTCTATATTTGTACTATGATTTAAAACTAACCTTCCCAATTTAATTTATTATCATTATATTGAGAAAATTTTGTTTCTGAGAAATTAAATTTGGCTATAAAATGATTAAAAATTTTGAAGTTCTGTTATATTAATATTAGTTATTAAGATTTAATGATCTTTCAAATAGGTTGGGCTGCATTGGCTGCAATTTTTACTTTTTCAATTGCCATGGTTGTTTGGGGTAGAAATGGTGATGGTTCCATTGATATATGATTTCATTTTTAACTGATGAATTCTATTTAAGTAAATTTCTTATCCTTACATCGTTTGTTTTACTCATATTCATAACATTAGCTGTAATTTATATATCCTATATCTCTTGGAAAGATAAAAAAAGATTAAAAAAATAAGTATGATTGTTATTAATCTTTTTTCTTATCTTTAGTCCTGAGCTCTTCAATTAATTCTTTTGCTTGTTCCATTTTTGTAATACTGCTTTTATAAATTCCAATATCTTTTTCTGCTTTATTGGCAGATAAGTTTAATTTTTCTAAAAAATCAGAAATCATCTTATTTGTCTCTGATTCATCTTTCTCTTTAAGATCTTGGGCGTTTGAAATTAATATATATATCGCTAAGTTCAAAATCCTTGAGGGATAAAGTTTAGAATTGTTTTTATCTATTAATAATTTCAAAATATCGCTGGATGTTTTATTCTTGAATTCCTTTTGAGATTTTTGAGATATTTCATTAATTTCCTTCGCTTCAAAATTTGTAGAACTGCATAAAGATTCAAAAAGTAGATCCAAGTGTTTTTCAGGTTGATATCCTTTCATTAATTCTTTGAAAGTTTCGGTGAGACCGATACAAAAGAGATAATCTTGAGTAAATTCATTTTGATGGTTTAGAAGATTAAGTTCGACAAGAATTTCATCAACTATTCTTTTATATAAACCTGGAATGACGTAAGGAAATTTTTCATGAAATAACTTTTTGCTATCTGAAACAGTCAATTTTTCTTTCAATTTTTTATATGTAAACCTTAATAAGGTTAGCGTATGTTGACTCAATATAGTTAATATCTAATAAACAGATAAATATTATTATGATCCCTTTAGTATTAGAAGAATCTGGCGGTAGTGAAAGAGTCTTTGATATCTATTCGAGACTATTAAGAGAGAGAATAATCTTTTTGGGAGAACAAGTTACTAGTGAAACTGCTAATAGAATTGTTGCTCAATTATTGTTCCTTGAAGCAGAGGATCCAGAAAAGGACATTTATATGTACATAAATTCACCAGGCGGATCTGTTTATGATGGATTAGGTATCTTTGACACAATGCAACATGTTAAGCCTGACATTCATACAGTTTGTGTAGGCTTAGCAGCTAGTATGGGTGCATTTTTGCTTGCGGCAGGTACTAAAGGTAAAAGAAGTAGCCTTAGACATTCCAGAATAATGATTCATCAACCACTTGGAGGTGCTAGAGGACAAGCAAGTGACATAAGAATTCAAGCAGATGAAATCTTGTTTTTAAAAGAGCGACTTAATACCGAATTATCAGAAAGAACTGGAAAGGATTATGACACTATAAAAGAGGATACTGATAGAGATTTTTATATGTCCCCAAGCGAAGCTGTTGAATACGGTTTGATTGATCTGGTATTAGATAAAAAACCTATTAAACTCTAACTTAATAATTGAGGTGTTCTCTCTTTCTCTGGAATTTTGGTGAATTTGGAAAGAATACTTACAAATTCATCACCATCTAATGTTTCTTTTTCTATTAATAAATCAACTATCTTATCCATAGCTTCTCTATTTTTACTTACTATATCGTAGGTTTCTTTATAACATTCCTTAACCATTACTCTTACACTTTCATCTATTTGCTTAGAGATTGAATCAGAAACTTCACTTCTAGTCATTAAATCTCTACCAACAAATACTTCTTGATTACCACTTTCTAAAGCTATCGGACCTAAATTACTCATTCCAAATCTGGTAACCATTTGGCGGGCCATCGAAGCAACTTGTTGAAAATCACCTCCAGCTCCTGTTGTAATCTCACCTTTTCCAAAAACTACATCTTCAGCAGCTCTTCCTCCTAAAGCACCCATAATTCTCGCTTTTAGTTGAGCCCTGCTAACAAGGGTTTGTTCATCGTCTGGGGTAAACCAAGTTAATCCTTTAGCCTGACCTCTTGGAATGACCGTCACTTTTTGAACAGGATCATGTGCTTTCACAAGTGAACCTATTAGAGCATGGCCAACCTCATGATACGCAATTAATCTCTTGCTTCTACCATCTGTTAATGGAGAACCTTCCATTCCTGCGACTATCCTATCTACAGAGTCATCTATTTCTGAAATACTGATGGAGTCTTTTCTCCTTCTGGCGGTTAATATAGCAGCCTCATTTAATAAATTTGCTAAATCTGCTCCAGTAAAACCTGGTGTTCTTCTTGCAATGCTTTCAAGTGTTAAATCCTCTTGAAGTTTCTTATTCCTAGCATGAACTTTAAGTATTGAAAGTCTGCCTTTGATATCAGGTGCGTCTACAGTAACCTGTCTATCAAATCTGCCTGGTCTCATTAGAGCTGAGTCTAGAACATCAGGCCTGTTTGTGGCTGCAATTATTATTATGCCACTATTACCTTCGAAGCCATCCATTTCAGTAAGTAATTGGTTGAGTGTTTGCTCTCTCTCATCATTACCTCCACCAATACCTGCACCTCTTTGTCTTCCGACAGCATCGATTTCATCAATAAATATTAAACAAGGACTATTCTCTTTTGCTCTTTTGAAAAGATCTCTAACTCTACTGGCTCCAACACCAACAAACATTTCAACAAATTCAGAGCCTGATAATGAAAAAAATGGTACACCTGCTTCGCCTGCAATTGCTTTTGCTAAAAGGGTTTTACCAGTACCAGGAGGGCCTACCAATAGAACCCCTTTCGGAATCCTTGCTCCTACAGAAGTAAATTTTTCTGGTTTTTTCAGAAAAGTGACAACTTCTTGCAAATCCTGCTTGGCTTCATTAACACCTGCCACGTCATCAAAAACTACTCCTGTTTCAGCTTCCATTGCAAATCTTGCTTTTGTTTTCCCGAACTGCATTGCTTGGCCAGGACCTCCAGGCATACCATTAGACCTCCTCGCTAACAAAATCAAGCCTCCAATTAAGATAGCTGGGAAGAGTAAATTACCCAATATCCCCAATGCAGGAGGGGCTGTTTTAATTGGATGAACATCAAAACTGATTCCCTCATTTTTTAAAATATTTATAAGTTCAGGCGTTAAGCCGGGAAGATCTACACGTAACCTTTGAACTTTATTATCTAAATCCGAATCTATTGTCTCTATTACGGCATTTCTGCCTCCCTCAAAAATATCAACAGATGTAACCCTTCCTGAATTAATGTAATCTAAAAATCTGCCGTAACTAACTCTTGCTACTGCAGAATTTCTTGGTGCAACAGTAGTTCCATTAGATTTAAGTGAATCAACATTGCTTGAAGATAAAAATTGGTACGAAAGCGCTATTACTAAAAGTATTGGTAAAGCCCATAAAATTAATGTTTTAAATTTCTGATTCATTAATTTGTTAAAAGTTAATTCTAAGATTCTAGAATGAATCAGTACATTTCGTTGATATTTTATCTAACTTTATGCTTATACTACTTTTGAAGGTATCTTATTTATAAATGAAATTTGAAATCAATGATAAGGTTAAGTTGATTGCGCCAGTCTCTTATTTAAAGACTTCGGATAATATGCCTATGTTAAGACCACCTGATCTGGTGGCAATTGATGAAATTGGTGAAATCCTATCAATCAAATCTCCAGATACTGTTGAGGTGAAGTTTAGAAGAGGTTCGTTTTTACTAGATGTTGATAAGATTGAGAAAAACTAACTCAAAAGTTTTTCTTCCACATTTTAGAAATTTCTAAACATATTTTTTCATTTCCAGAAATACTCAAAAAAGGTTTTGAAAAATACTTATTAGTTAATTTAAGAATATCTAACGAAGATATTTCCTCTATTTTGGAATTTAAATCGTTCTCAGAAATTGGTGAAATACCATAACTAATTAATTGTATCTTTCTCTGTAAAAATTCATCTAAAGATTGATTTCCCAATAGAAAAGAACCTTTTAGTTTTTCTTTTGCTAAAAATATTTCAGCATCAGTCAAAGGATTAAAAAGTAAATTTTTCCATAGTGTTGATAAAAGTTCAAAAGCAAAAAGGGCTTGCTCATTAGATACTGATAAATAAATTAAAAAAGGGGCATTTCCACTCCTGATAGGATAATGAACACCTAAATCGTAAGTGATACCATGTTTTTCTCTAAAAAGTTTAAATAAAGCAGCGCTCATTCCATAAGATAAATATGACTCCAAAACCTTAAGTGGCAAATATTCACTACTTCTTCGTGAGCAAGTTTGGTCCCCCATCATTATTATTGTTTGATTTGAATCATTATTAATGTAATCAAATCTTTTGTTAGGACTTAAATCGTGATTTATAGTTCTTGATTTTTCTTCTAAGATTTTTTTTTCTATTGTTTCTATACTTACTCCATTTATTGCTAAATTATTTGAAATTAAATACTTATCTCGACTTTTGAAATTTTCAAACTCAAGCAATATGTCTTCATAGGTAATCTTTGAGACATCATTTGCATTGCCATTTGTATTAAAGGCATAAGGATGATTTGTGTAAACAATTCTTCTCCAGTTTTCAAAACAGATGTTAAGTGGATTCTCTTTATCTTTTTTTATAAAATTTATTGTGGATTTTTTTACTTTTTGAAATTCAATTTCTAAGAGAGTTGGTTTATTAATTATTAAGTCTAATAAAGGAAATAATTTGCTGAAATGTTCATCTAGGGATTTAATGCTTATTGAAATACCATCTTCAAATACTTCTTGATTTAATTCTGCTCCATAGGACTCAATATACTCTGAAAGAGTGAAATTATTAAAACCCTCACATCCTCTGGTAAGTAATGAACTGAGGATCTTGTTTATACCTTTTTTGCCAACTCTATCCAGATCACTGCCCCCTCTAATCCAAATTGAAGCAGTTGAAAAATTCCTTTTTTTATTATTTAAAAAATATCTTTTTAACATTTACCAGGAGATGCAACTAAAGTGAATTTTTCTCCACGGATATATTCTGTGATTTCTTTGAAGTTATCCAAGTCATTCCAATATTTTAAATGACTCTTTAAATTATTAATTGAAGATTTTCTTCCCCAAAGAAGTTCATTCCCAAAGAATGAAGAGAGTTGTGTAGATGTTTCTAAATTAAAAATATAATTACTTTTCACAATATTTATTGCTTTTTTTATTTCATCCAAAGTCAAGGCCTTACAATTTGAGATCTCATCTATTGTTTTATTAATTTGCTTTTCTACTAAATCAACATCTTTGGACTCACAACTTGCTTCCACTATAAATAACCCGCCTAATTCACCAGCATTTACATCTACATATACCGATTCAACAAGATTACTATCTTCTTTTAAAATTTTAACTAATCTGCTGTTTCTTCCAACAGAGAGTATTGATGCTAATATCTCTAGTCCTATAATATTTTTTTGATCATTTAGGTTTGGGATAAACCAAGCCATAAATATTCTTGAAAACTCTAAATTGGCAAACTTAACTGACTCTCTACCATTCCTGATTTTTAAAGTAGGTTTATTTTTTAGATTTATTAAATTTGCACTTTTTTTTATGCCAGATAGGTCACTTTTTTCAAAAATTTTATAAATTTCTTCAGAAAGATTACCAGCAATTGCAATACAAATTTTTTCAGTTGTGTAATGTTTTCTATGAAATCTCACAAGGTCATTTATCTCCAATTTTTTAATACTATGTTCAGTTCCCAGAATCGAATTGGCATAAATCGGACTTAACCAAACCCTTTTCAAAAAATAATTAAATAACTTTTCTTCAGGCTGATCATTTTGTTGTTTTATTTCATCAATAACTACTCCTTTTTCTTTAATAAATTCATCAGGATTAAAATCTGGAGCAACGATAATATTTGTCAAAAGAGCAAGTGATTCTTTAAAGTTATTGGGTGGAACTAAGACATGGTAATGTACATCATCATAGCCTGTTGAAGCGTTACTTAATCCGCCTAGTGATTCAATTTTATGGTCAAACTCACCAGGCATTATTTTGTTAGATCCTTTAAATATCATATGTTCTAAAAAATGAGCAGTACCGTTTTTATTAACATCCTCAAATGAAGAACCTGCTTTGCACCAAATATCAATGCTTATAAGCGGCAATTCTTTATTATCCACAAACACACATCTAGTTTTGCTTGAATGGGTGTAGTAATTAACTTCTCCTACGTTCATTTAGGTTCTCTCTTTAAATTCTATTTTGGTACTTTTTAGCCTTGTTGTCTGAATCTTTAACTAAAACAAAATTAACTGACCCTCTTATTTTGGAGTTATTACAAAATATTAGAGAGCATAGATCCATGCTTGGGGACCTTAAGAGTATAAAAATTGATCCAAATTTAAGTAACATAATATCTAAAGAAAATGGTAGAGAACTCTATATTGAAAATGAATTTCATAAAGCAAAAGGATTTAGAAAGTTACATATTGAAGTGGCAGAATTTGCAAAGAATCTTAAAATATTACATTGTGTTTTTTTCCCCGATCCAAAGTTTGATATCCCTATTTTTGGTATGGATTTGGTAAAAATAAATGATATTGTTTCTGCTGCCATTGTCGATTTATCCCCGGCATCACAAAACCAAGGTTTGAAATACGAAAAATTACTTTCTGAAGTTGATAAAAGTTCTTTTACCTCTTTGAGAGAAATCCCAAAATGGGGAGGGATTTTTTCTGAAAATGTATTTTTTGCTTCCTTAAAGAGTAAATCTGAAAAAAATGATTTTTGTAAAGTTGTAGATCAATACCTCTCTATTTTGATCAAATTAAGTAAAAAAGCTAAACCGGAAATTAATGAGGAAATTATCCAAGAGAGAATAGATTTTCAAAAAAATTATTGTGTTCAACAAATGAAAAATGAAAAGACTAGTATGGTGCTTCTAAAATATTTCGATGAAAAATGGGTCAATAACTATATAAAAACAGTACTCTTCGATTTTTAATGAAATTAAAAATATTAAAAAATTTATTTATTTATTTTTTATTTTTTATACCAATATCTCTTGGGGTTATTTCCTGTTCTGGAAATAATAAATCTAGTTCAAAATTTAAAGAGGAAATAACTTCAGATTTCATACCTCCTATTTCAGCTGTTGCCGCACTAGGGCAACTTTCTCCTTCGGGAGAGATTAGGCAATTGGCGGCTCCAATAAGTCAGTTTGGTTCTTCCCCCCGAATTATCGAAATTTTAGTAAACGAAGGAGATTTCGTGAAAAAAGGTGATATCCTTGCAATCTTTGAAAATGAAGAAAAATTAATTGCTGATCTTGAAAGAAACGAAAATCTAATTAATACTATTAACGAAGAAATTACCCTAAAGAAAGATCAAATCCAAAGGTATGAGTTAGCTTTGAGCAAAGATGTATATTCTTTTGTAGAGTTTTCACAGAGGAAAGATGAATTATTAAAATTGCAAAAACAAAAAATAAACCTTATCGGAGATCAAAAAAATATCAAGATAGATCTATTTAATTCAAAACTAAGGAGTCCAATAGATGGTTTTATCCTTGGAATAAATACGAGAGTTGGTGAGAGGCCCAGAAATGAAGGGATTTTGGATATTGGTTCTAGTCAAAAAATGGAAGCTTTGATAGAGGTTTATGAATCTGATATCGATAGAGTCTTTATCTCTCAGAATGTTGAATTAAGCAGTGAGAATGGCGGTTTCCAAAAAAATCTCAAAGGAAAGGTGATTAGGATTAGTCCTCAGGTAAAACAAAGAAAAGTTTTATCGACTGATCCAACAGGGGATGCTGATTCGCGAATTATCGAGGTACTAGTAAAACTAGATCAAGATTCTATAGATATCGTTCAAAACTATGCAGGAATGAAAGTGATTGCAAAATTTGTTCCCTAATGAGTTTTTCTTTTTTAAAATTTAGAAAAATACCATTAGCTTGGTTGTTATTAACTAGGCAACCATTAAGGCTAGCAGTTGCCATAGCAGGAATCAGTTTTGCAGGGATTTTGATGTTTATGCAATTAGGTTTTAGAGATGGTTTATTTGATACGAGCGTAACTATTCATAAACTTCTAGATGCCGATCTTGTTTTGATAAGTCCCAGATCAAAAAGTTCTATAAGCATGAGTGGATTCCCAAAAAGAAGGTTAATTCAAACTCTCGCAGTAGAAGATGTTGAAAAAACTACTCCCGTTAATCTTAATTATTTACTTTGGAGAAATCCCGAAAATCTTAAAACTAGATCAATACTTGCATTAGGTTTTAATCCCTCCGATTCACTTCTTTTAGATGAGGGATTCTCAAAAAAAGCTTATAAATTGAGAAATCCATCAAGAGTTCTTTTTGACAAACTATCTAGACCTGAATTTGGACCGATTGAAGAATGGTTCTTATCTGAAAAAAAAGTTGAGACTGAAGTTGCCGGAAAAAGAGTCATTGTTGAAGGTCTTGTGGAGTTGGGACCATCTTTTGGTGCAGATGGTAATTTGATAACTAGTCGAGAAACCTTCTTAAGACTTTTTCCTGCTAATCCTCCTGGCAGTATAGAAATTGGTTTGGTAAAGCTAAAAAAAGGATCTGATCCTGAATTGATTTCAAGGATATTAAATAACTCACTCCCAAATGATGTTAGGGTTCTTACAAAAAAACAATTTATAGAATTTGAAAAGAATTATTGGAAAAATAGTACTGCAATAGGTTTTATATTTAGTTTGGGAGCCTTGATGGGTTTTGTTGTAGGCTGTGTGGTCGTTTATCAAATTCTTTATAGTGACGTTACTGATCACCTTCCAGAGTACGCCACCTTATTGGCAATGGGATATAGACTCAAGTCCCTTTTCTTTGTTGTAGCTAGAGAGGGGTTTTTGTTAGCATTGTTTGGTTATTTACCTGCTTATTTCTCTGGTCAAATACTTTACTCAGTTATAAGAAGTTCTACAAAACTACCAATAATAATGGACGCAGATAAAACTCTTTTGATTTTCGTATTAGTTTTAGTGATGTGTATGGGGTCCGCCGCTGTCGCGATGCGTAAATTAGTTGACGCTGATCCTGCCGAAATTTTTTAACAATTAAATATAAATGGTTAAAGCAAATAAATCAAAAAATAATGTTAAAAACCTTAAAACAGTCTCAATAAATAATTTGAGTCATTTTTATGGGAAAAATGAGAATAAAAAACAAGTTCTTAATGACGTTAATTTAAATATTGATAAAGGAGAGTTGGTTCTTTTGAAAGGACCTTCTGGATGTGGTAAAACTACTCTTTTAACATTAATTGGTGCCTTGAGAACCTGTCAAAGTGGAGATTTAACTGTTTTAAATAATCAGTTAAATGGAGCATCAAGGAAAACTCGTCAGATTCTTAGAAGAAGTATTGGAATGATTTTTCAAGGTCACAATCTACTTAGATGTTTAACAGCAGAACAAAATGTCCAGATGGGCGCCGATTTAATAAAAGGTTTAACATATTTGCAAAGACGCGAAATAGCACGGAATTGGTTGTCAGCAGTAGGATTAGAAGAACATCAAAAAAAGTTGCCAAATGACTTATCCGGTGGGCAGAAACAGAGAGTAGCAATTGCTCGAGCTTTATCTGCTAACCCAAAACTTTTATTAGCTGATGAGCCCACTTCTGCTTTAGATAGCGTCACAGGAAGAGAAATAGTAACCCTTTTAAGGAAATTAGCAAAAGAGCAAAATTGTTCTGTACTTATGGTGACGCATGATCCAAGAATTTCTGATATGGCCGATAGGATATTAAATATGGAAGATGGTAAAATATATAGTGCTCATAATGAGCTAATATAATTAAAAGTTAAAAATTTTATGTCTAAGAGAAGGAATTTAAAAAAAGAAAAGCAGGAACGTAATAGAGCATATGCTAGAAAATTCAAAAAAAGGAAATTAAGAACTGATGGAAGACCTGATGGTGGAAACGTTACAGGTACAGCAAATAATGGTGGTGCAGCTGATTAGGGAATATCTTTTATTTTTATCTTTTGGAGTTCAATATATTATGTATATTTAAGACATAACCATGAATGTAAGTATTGTTATACCGACTTACAATAGATTACCTATATTAGAGAAATGTCTCTTTGCGCTTGAGAATCAAAAATTAGATACAAATATCAGTAAGTATGAAGTAATTGTAGTTGATGACGGATCAACTGATGGTACAACCTCATGGATAAATAAAAACAAAGCTAATCTCCCACACGTTATTCTATTTCAACAAGAACATGGAGGGCCTGCACTTGGAAGAAATCTGGGAGTAATTAAATCAAAATATGAAATTATTATATTTATTGATAGTGATCTTATTGTTTTAGAAAATTTTATAAATTGCCACGTAGAAAAATTACTTACCTCTTGGAGAAAAAATGATAAAAAATGTTTTACCTATGGCTCGGTAGTCAATACATCAAATTTTCTAAATCCTCAGAGTGAAAAACATAAAATAATGGACACTTCTTTTGCATATTTTGCTACTGGGAATGTAGCGATATCAAAAGAATTGATTTTAAGTGTGGGATTATTTGATACTTCTTTTAGTCTTTACGGTTGGGAGGATTTAGAACTTGGAGAAAGATTAAAAAAAATTGGGACAAAATTAATTAAATGCCCAAATGCAGTAGGTTTTCATTGGCATCCGCCATTTAATTGCAAACAAATAAATGCATTAATAGCTCAAGAAAAAGAGAGAGCAAAAATGGCTTTGGTGTTTTACAAGAAACATCCAAATTTAAGGGTTAGATTTATGATTCAATTAACTCCCCTCCATAATTTACTTTGGCAAATTCTTTGCTTGGGAGGACTAATCAGTGTTGATAGAATCCTTCCTTTATTAAGATTCCTAGTAAATATAAGAAGAAATAGACTTGCACTTGAGATACTTAGGATCCCTCTGAATATGATTTACATTAAACAGTTAACCAAATCAAGATAAAAAACTTTTAGAAATACACATCACTTGCTAGAATCGTTGAAATTAAATCCACACATCTGACAGTTTCGGGTGATTTATTAATATTGAATCCCCGTCAGATGGAGGCTAACCCGAAACCCTTTTTAAATTATGGCTGTTGTATCACTATCAGAAATGATGGAAGCTGGTGCTCATTTTGGGCATCAAACTAGACGTTGGAATCCCAAGATGTCTAAGTATATATATTGCGCGAGAAATGGAGTTCATATTATTGATCTTGTAAAAACAGCATTGTGTATGAACAATGCATATAAATGGACGAGAAACGCTGCAAAAAGCGGTAAACGTTTCCTCTTTGTCGGTACAAAAAAACAAGCATCAGATGTAGTGGCACAGGAAGCTACACGATGTGGAGCTGCATATGTAAATCAAAGATGGCTTGGAGGGATGTTGACTAATTGGACAACAATGAAAGCTAGGATTGAAAGATTAAAGGATCTAGAAAGAATGGAAAGTAGTGGTTCAATAGCAATGAGGCCTAAAAAAGAAGCTGCAGTATTAAGGAGAGAACTTGAAAGATTACAAAAATACTTAGGTGGACTTAAGGGTATGAGAAGATTGCCAGATGTAGTTGTATTGGTTGATCAGAGAAGAGAATCTAATGCAGTATTAGAAGCTAGAAAATTAGATATCTCATTAGTATCAATGTTGGATACAAATTGCGATCCTGATTTGTGTGAAGTTCCAATTCCTTGTAACGATGATGCCGTTAGATCTGTGCAACTTATTTTAGGAAGACTTGCAGATGCCATAAATGAGGGTAGAAAGGGCTCTAATGCCGAAAGAAAAAATTAAATTCCAATTTAAAACTAACTATTCACTATTTTTTATTACTTCAAATGGGAAACATTACAGCAAAACTTGTAAAAGAACTTAGAGACAAAACTGGTGCAGGAATGATGGACTGCAAAAAAGCACTTAACGAAACTGAAGGAAATCTAGATAAAGCTTTGGAATGGTTAAGAAAGAAAGGCATAGCTAGTGCTGAAAAGAAATCGGGAAGAGTAGCGGCCGAAGGGTCAATTGGTAGTTATATACATACTGGATCAAGAGTCGGAGTTTTACTAGAGTTAAATTGTGAAACTGATTTTGTTGCTAGAGGTGATATATTCCAATCTCTGTTGAAGGATGTCTCAATGCAAGTAGCAGCATGCCCAAATGTTGAGTATGTATCAATTGATGAAATACCAGAAGATGTTGTGAAAAAAGAAAAGCAGATTGAAATGGGTAGGGATGATTTATCTGGAAAACCAGAACAAATTAAAGAAAAAATAGTTGAAGGGAGAATAGCAAAAAGACTTAATGAGCTTGTTTTGCTTTCACAACCCTACATTAAAGATAGTTCTTTAACAGTTGAAGATCTTGTTAAACAAGCAGCTGCCAAAATTGGGGAAAATATCAAAGTAAGACGCTTTACAAGATATACATTGGGTGAAGGTATCGAAATAAAACAGATGGACTTTGCTGAAGAGGTTGCATCAATGCAAACAAACTAGACACTTTAATGATTTGAATAATTTCAATAATTACATAGATATAGATAAAATTAATGCTCAATTAGAAAGAGCAGACATAAAAAAAAGAATATTAACTAGAAATATCTATAGGCAATATGAACTTTATCTTAATTTGGTAAGAGATATACTTTTCATCTCTGTAGAAAAAGGCCTTAATCAAATATATAGTTATCCAACAATTAATGATAATTTCTTAAATGAAAATGAATTCTATAGTCTTTTTGAAAAAAAAATAAGTGAATTAATATTTACGAATTTGCCCTTTTTAACAGTAGAACAATTAATGATAAATGAAATTGAAAAAAATATAAATAAGGAAATTAATATTACTATTTTTGATAGTTCAACAAAAATAAAGGATGATCAAGAAGAAAAATTTCAATATGGAGAAGGGTTTCAATTAAAAGAACCCACACAGTTCGAGATTACTGAAGACTTTTCAAATACTTCTGAATATTATCAAGCTCATAATTATGAGAAATATGTTTCACTTGATTTAGATAATATCAACCAAAATAATTATTTATCTAAAAACAATATTTTTGAAAATTTAGGAGTTGAAAAACAATTTATTTCCTCTTTACTTGAATTAATAGGAGATGAAAAGGTGGAAAAACCAAGACATCCAGAAAAAGAAAATATCAATCAAATGGATAATTTACCAAAAAATCAGATACTTAATAATTTTGATTTAATAGACAAGTCATTGGAAAACTTACTATTGAATCTTTCATATAATATTAACCAAGAATTATTCAAGGCAAATCTAATAAAAAAGATTATATCTAAAGATTCCTTTGATTACTTAGTAGGCAAAAATTTTATGATAAAACATCCATATCCTTTTGTTA
>CACBHP010000019.1 GCA_902539115.1 uncultured Prochlorococcus sp.
ACTAGACATGTAAGAATTTTTACTGCCGAAGTAGTTAATAAAGAATTACAGTTTCATCCCAACAAGCTGACACTTGATCTAGATCCCGATAACGAATTTATTTGGAATCAAGATTCTATTAATAAAATAAATGAAAAATTCCATGAATTAATTAAAGAGAGAGCAGGAAAGAATTTAGATGATTATGAACTTCGAAAAATAGGATCGGAAATAGAAGGTTTAATAAAGTTCTTGCTACAAAATGGTCAGCTAAGTTATAACCCAGATTGTAGAGTGATGAATTATTCAATGGGTTTACCCAAGACAAATGAATTGCTGTGAATAGATCATCCTCAAATAGAAGGCCAAGGAGAGGCTCAAATAGAAGTTATTATCCTCCAAATCAAAGAGACAGGGATTCTTATGGACAAAGAAATGTTAGATTGCCTGCTTCTTCTGAACAAAAGATAAACTTCAGTACAGGGACCATTGCCGTACTTGCAGGAGTACTAATTTTAGGAGTTGGTATTGGAAGTGCTATTACCAGTACAACAGATGGCGGACAGGGAAACATAGCTAGTCAACAACAATTAGATATGGCTGTTCCAGACCCTGAATTTTGCAGACAATGGGGAGCTAGTGCTTTTGTAATTGATGTTGAAATGTATACAACCCTAAATCCATCTACGAGTTTTGTAACGCAACCAGCGCTTCAACCAGGTTGCGTCATTAGAAGAGAGAATTGGACAGTTTTACAAAAACAGGGCGCAATTAGTAATGAAGATGTAAGAGAATGTAAGCAAAGGATGAATACTTTTGCTTATATTGGATCTATAAGAGATAAGCCAATAGTTAAGTGTGTTTATCAGACTGATGTAAATGAAAATAAATTTATAATAAAAGGCGATGGACAAGCTGAAGATGGAGGAGTAGGTATTAACAAAGAAGCAATTCAGTTTTGACCAAAATTATTTATTCCTTAAAGGGCTTTCTAAACTAGCAAATTGAGGCAGTATATTTTTCTTAAAGACTTCTGATGCTCTTGATGTATATCTTGAAGGATTAGTAATTAATTTAAGTTCTCTTTTGACCTCTAAGTCAGCAACGAATGCTTTATGGATTGTTCCAGCTGATAATTCTCTTTCAATAGAGACAACCGGCAAAAAGGAGGCTCCTAAACCTGATTGAACTGCATTCTTGATCGCTTCTAGAGAGTTAAGTTCCATCTCAATTTTTAATCTTTGAACATCAAGCCCAGAATCTTGAAGGAGTTTGTCAACAACTTTTCTTGTTGTAGATTGAGAATCTAATGTTACAAAATTTAATTTGTATAAGTCTTCTTTTAAAAGCTCTTTTTTGCTCGAAAGTGAGTGTTTAGAGGGTAAAACTAGTGCCAATTCATCGGTGGCATATGGAATTACTTGTAGCAAAGTTTCTAAATCTCCAGGTAATTGTCCTCCAATAATGGCTAAGTCAATTTGTCCATTTGCAACACTCCAACCAGTTCTTCTAGTACTGTGAACTTGAAGTTGCACAGATACATCAGGGTATTTTTGTCTGAATAGTCCTATCATTCTTGGCATTAAATAGGTACCGGTTGTTTGGCTGGCTCCAATGACAAGAGTTCCACCTTTTAAGCTATTTAAATCTTCAATAGCTTTGCAAGCTTCGTCGCATTGATTCAAAATTCTTTCGCAATATTCAAGCAATAGTCTCCCTGCTTCAGTCAATAAAGCCTTTCTGCCACCTCTGTCAAAAATTGTGATTTCAAGTTGTTTTTCTAGATTTTGTATTTGTAAACTAACGGCAGGTTGGGTTACGTATAAGATATCTGCAGCTTTTTTAAAACTTCCTTGAGCTGCTATAGCTTTTAGTATTCTTAATTGGTCGAGTGTAAATGGTAATTCTGGCATTTATTATGCCTACAATTAATTATAATTCTAATGCTAATAAGTATTCTTGTTAACAACAAAAATTATTTGAAAAACTTAAATATATGGAGACTCATAAAACTTCCCTAATAATATTTCTCTTAATTTTGATTTTTGCGTTAATTCATAGCGGTGGAGCTGCATTAAGAATCAAAGCAGAATCAATTATTGGACCGAGGTTATGGAGGTTATGTTTTGTTTTCTTAAGTTTGCCATCTGCAATTATCTTGATTAGTTATTTTTTAGCTCATAGATATGACGGAATTAGATTATGGAATTTACAGGGTAATAATTTCGTTTTTATGATGGTTTGGCTCTTAACTGCAATAAGTTTTTTATTTTTATATCCCGCTACTTATAATTTGTTAGAAATCCCCTCAGTATTAAAACCTAAAGTACGAATTTATGGAACTGGGATAATGAGAATCACAAGACATCCACAAGCATTTGGTCAGATAATTTGGTGTTTTGCTCATACTTTATGGATTGGTACATCATTCACATTAATAACTTCCTTTGGCTTAATTTTGCATCATCTTTTTGCAATCTGGCATGGGGATAAGAGATTAAGAAATAGATTTGGAGAAGAATTTGAAAAGTTTAAAAAAAATACTTCTATAATCCCTTTTATGGCAATAATTGAAGGGAGGCAAGAATTTAAGCTTAGAGAATTCTTTAGGTTATCTCAACTTGGTATATTTATTGCAATAGGAGTACTTTGGTGGTCTCATCAGTACATAAATATTGCTGTTAAAACATTTAATTCATCATTTTTGTCTGAATTTTTCAATTGACAGTTTAAAATCAAAGTATAAATTCTTTAAAACATGCCACAAGCTTCAGAAATTGCCTGGTTAATTCCTGTTTTCCCACTTATTGGAGCAGTGCTTTCTGGCTTAGGACTAATAAGCATCAACAAGAAAATTAATAATTCAAGAGAAATTGTTTCTGTAGGTCTGATTTCTTTCGTTGGGATTTCTGCGGTAATTAGTTACAAAGCTCTAATTGAACAAGTTAATGGTTATCAATCAGTAGAAAAATTATTTGTATGGGCCAATGCTGGGGATTTCACAATACCAATGGGGTTTGTCCTTGATCCGTTGGGGAGTGTAATGCTTGCGTTAGTAACTACAATTACTTTGCTGGTAATGATTTACTCTCATGGTTATATGGCTCATGACAAAGGTTATGTCAGATTTTTTACATATTTAGCATTATTTAGTAGTTCAATGATGGGATTAATAGTTAGTCCGAATTTATTAGAAATTTACGTTTTTTGGGAATTAGTTGGGATGTGTTCTTACTTACTGGTTGGTTTTTGGTATGACAGGGATGGCGCTGCACACGCTGCACAAAAAGCATTTGTTGTTAACAGAGTGGGAGACTTTGGATTATTATTAGGGATTCTTGGCCTGTTTTGGGCAACAAATAGTTTTGATTTTAATGAAATAGCTATTGGCATTTCTCAATCAATATCTGAAAATTCGATACCCATTTGGGCTGCTTTACTACTTTGTTTTTTGGTTTTTTTAGGGCCAATGGCAAAATCTGCTCAGTTTCCTCTTCATGTTTGGTTACCTGATGCGATGGAAGGACCGACACCTATTTCTGCCCTTATCCATGCTGCAACAATGGTTGCTGCAGGAATATTTCTTGTAGCAAGACTTCAACCTTTGTATTCAATATTCCCCTCTATTCAGTTCATTATTGCTTTAGTCGGCTCCATTACTTGTTTTTTAGGAGCCTCTATAGCTTTGACACAAATGGATTTAAAAAAAGGTTTAGCCTACAGCACAGTTTCTCAGCTTGGGTATATGATGCTCGCAATGGGTTGTGGAGCACCAGTAGCAGGAATTTTTCATTTAGTGACTCATGCTTGCTTTAAAGCAATGCTATTTTTGGGATCTGGTTCAGTAATACATGCTATGGAAGAAGTAGTTGGCCATCAGCCTGTATTAGCTCAAGATATGAGATTGATGGGTGGTTTAAGAAAAAAAATGCCATATACATCAACAACATTTTTAATAGGTTGTGTAGCAATTAGTGGAATTCCCCCATTGGCAGGTTTTTGGAGTAAGGATGAGATACTCGGAAATGCTTTTATATCATTTCCAGCTTTTTGGTTTGTAGGACTTATAACAGCTGGTATGACTGCTTTTTACATGTTTAGGCTTTATTTCTTAACATTTGAAGGAGATTTCAGAGGTGAGAATAAAGAATTGCAAAAAGAGCTTCTAATAGCCTCCAAAACAAACCTAGATGAAGAAAATGAAGAGGAGCATAAAGAACATGGCTCTATTCATGAGTCACCCTGGTCAATGACATTTCCCTTGGTATTTCTAGCTGTACCTTCTGTAATTATCGGTTTTATGGGACTTCCATGGGATAGTAAAATTGCAAATTTACTAGACCCTGAAGAAGCAGAGATTGCTTCTAAAGCTTTCGAATTAATAGAATTTTTGCCTTTAGCAATTGCGTCAGTACTTATTGCATTAGCTGGAATCATTGTTGCTTATCAGGCATATTTTATTAAAAAAATTAATTTATCAGTTTTATTTGCAGAAAAGTTTCCCAGCATTAACCATTTTTTATCCAATAAATGGTATCTAGATGATATTAATGAAAAACTTTTTGTTAAGGGTAGTAGAAAACTTGCTAAAGAAGTCTTAGAGGTTGATTCTAAGGTTGTTGATGGGGTTGTTAATCTTACTGGACTTGTAACTTTAGGTAGTGGAGAAGGTTTAAAATACTTTGAGACTGGTAGGGCTCAATTTTATGCGCTTATCGTTTTTGGAGGTGTAATTCTACTAGTTGCTATATTTGGTTTCCAATCTCCTCAAGTATCTTAATTACAATTGTGTGTCTTCACTGTCCATTGGGGTGAAAAAATACAGAAAATTTCTAGACTTATTTTAAGATGAATTTCTTGTTAAATTGAGTACTTATTTTTTTACACATTTTGCGACACAAATGCTGGGAACTTTGGGAGCAGGATTGTCTAATTTTCCTTGGTTGTCTGCCTCGATTTTATTTCCAATTGGTAGTTCATTTGTGATACCTTTTTTCCCAGACAAAGGGGATGGCAAAGAGGTGAGATGGTTTGCATTATCTATTGCATTAATAACTTTTTTAATAACTGTAGGTTCATATATAAATGGTTTTGATATTAGTAATGAAAATGTTCAACTGAAAGAAAATATTAGTTGGCTCCCTGATTTAGGTCTTACTTGGTCTGTTGGCGCTGATGGCATGTCTATGCCGTTAATATTATTGACTAGTTTTATAACTGCTTTAGCAGTTCTTGCTGCATGGCCAGTCAAGTTCAAACCAAAGTTATTTTTCTTTTTGATATTGGTTATGGATGGTGGGCAAATCGCTGTTTTCGCCGTACAAGATATGCTTTTATTTTTTCTAACTTGGGAACTTGAGTTAATTCCCGTATATTTATTACTGGCTATATGGGGCGGTAAAAATCGACAATATGCAGCAACAAAATTCATTATTTATACAGCTGGCAGTTCTATCTTCATTCTTCTGGCAGCGTTGGCAATGGGTTTCTATGGTACAGAAATTCCTAACTTTGAGTTTTCTCATTTGGCAGCTCAAGATTTTAGTCAAAAATTCCAAATATTATGTTATGTAGGGCTTTTAATTGCATTTGGAGTGAAACTACCAATAGTACCTCTTCATACTTGGCTTCCAGATGCTCATGGAGAGGCTACAGCTCCTGTTCATATGCTTTTAGCAGGAATTTTATTAAAGATGGGAGGATATGCTCTTTTAAGATTTAATGCACAATTATTGCCCGTTGCTCATGCTCAATTTGCCCCATTATTAATAGTTTTAGGCGTAGTCAATATAATTTATGCTGCATTAACTTCTTTTGCTCAAAGAAATCTTAAACGAAAAATTGCATACAGTTCAATAAGTCATATGGGTTTCGTTCTTATTGGTATAGGGAGTTTTAGTAGCCTTGGAACAAGTGGAGCTATGTTGCAAATGGTTAGTCATGGATTAATCGGTGCAAGTTTATTTTTTCTTGTTGGAGCCACGTATGACAGAACAAAGACTCTTAAACTTGATGAAATGAGTGGTGTAGGACAAAAAATGAGAATTATGTTTGCCCTATGGACTGCTTGTTCCCTTGCTTCCCTGGCTTTGCCTGGTATGAGCGGATTTGTTTCTGAATTGATGGTATTTACAGGATTTGTTACTGATGAAGTGTATACACTTCCTTTTAGGGTAGCGATGGCCTCTTTAGCTGCTATCGGTGTAATACTTACTCCTATTTATTTACTTTCAATGTTACGAGAAATTTTCTTTGGTAAAGAAAATCCTAAATTAATCGAAGAACGAAAACTCATAGATGCTGAACCAAGAGAAGTTTATATTATTGCTTGTTTACTTTTACCGATTATTGGAATAGGTTTGTACCCAAGATTAGTTACTGAAAGTTATATTGCATCTATCAATAATTTGGTGGATAGAGATTTAACTGCAGTTAAAGGTGCTGTGAAAACAAATATTTTTTCAGGAACTAAAACAAATGAAATCCTAAAAGCTCCAAAAATATAATTTTTTAAATTAATGCAATATTGTTTGGCATTAAATAAATTAAAGGATATCTTGTAAGTAGATTTTATCTACTCTAAATATCTTATTTAAATCCTATTGATAGGCAACAATTAGGCCCAAGATTGTTGATTAAGTTTCTTCAAGACGCAGCAGGTAAAGGTGAGCTTGATCCATGGGATATTGATGTCATAAGTGTAATTGATAGTTTTTTAGAGCAATATTCACATACTTTTAATCAATCTTCAAATAGTCAAATCTCATATCATAAGGATTTAGCTGAGACCAGCGAAGCATTTTTTGCGGCTTCTGTACTAGTTAATCTTAAGGCTCAGGTTTTGGAATCTGATGTTTTCAAAGAAAATTCTTCCGATTTTGAAGATGAATTTGATTTAGATGATCAAGATTGGATTGATAAGGAATTTGATATTCCAAAATATCCTGAAAAATATCTAAGGAGAAGATCAATTGCAAAACCAATTCTTAAACGTACAACAACATTGGGAGAACTTGTAAGTCAGTTAGAGTCCATAGCTGAAGTTATAGAAACCCAAGATCTTTTGCTCATGAAGAGAAAAAGAAATAAAAAATATTCTGATAAGGCTTTAATTTCTCAGGTAAAATCATTAGCGCATCGCGAGAAACTTCCAGAAACCACAAAAGCACTAGGGAAATTTATTGAAGGTTGGGAAAAAGCATTACATTGGACAGATTTTGAATATTTAGTAAAGGAATGGCAAACAGTAGTAAAAAATGATTTAGATAAAGATCGTTTGGGCGTTTTTTGGGCTTTGTTATTTTTATCATCTGAAAACAAAATTGAAATTAAACAAATTAATTCCTTATATGGCCCAATACAAATTAAAAGAATAATACCTGATGGTGGTTTGGCTCAATTACCTATAGAAAATCTTAAGGTAAGTAATGCCTCGTCCTCGGCTGCCTAGAAGCTTTATAGTAATAACGTATAATTTTAAAAATGGTTTTGAATTTATGAAGGCAATGATACTTGCTGCAGGTAAAGGCACACGTGTTCAGCCTATTACGCATGTTATTCCGAAACCGATGATTCCGATTTTGCAAAAACCTGTTATGGAGTTTCTCTTGGAACTTTTAAAAGAACATAACTTTAAAGAAATAATGGTAAATGTTTCTCATCTGGCTGAAGAAATTGAGAATTATTTCAGGGATGGGCAAAGATTTGGAGTAGAAATTGCTTATAGTTTTGAGGGAAGAATTGAAGATGGAGAATTAATAGGTGATGCTTTGGGATCCGCAGGAGGTTTAAAAAAAATTCAGGATTTTCAAAATTTCTTTGATGAAACTTTTGTTGTTTTATGTGGTGATGCTTTAGTTGATTTAGATTTAACTCAAGCTGTTAAAAAACATAAGCAGAAAGGAGCTATTGCGAGCCTAATAACAAAGAAGGTAACTAAAGATCAAGTATCAAGTTATGGTGTAGTAGTTTCTGATGAAAATGGACGAATAAAGGCTTTTCAGGAAAAGCCAACAGTTGATCAAGCTTTAAGTGACTCTATAAATACAGGAATTTATCTTTTCGAACCCGAAATTTTTAATTACATACCTTCAGCAGAGAAATTTGATATTGGAGCTGATCTTTTCCCTAAACTTGTTGAAATGGATTTACCATTTTTTGCATTACCAATGGATTTTGAATGGGTGGATATTGGCAAAGTTCCTGATTATTGGAGTGCTATTAGAAATGTATTGCAAGGTAAGGTAAGACAAGTGCAAATACCAGGTAAGGAAATAAAACCAGGAGTTTTTACCGGTTTGAATGTAGCTGCTAACTGGGAAAAGGTTAATATTACCGGGCCTGTTTATATAGGAGGCATGACTAGGATCGAGGATGGAGCAACTATTATTGGCCCTTCCATGATTGGACCAAGTTGTTGTATTTGCGAGGGAGCAACTGTAGATAATTCAATTATTTTTGATTATTCTAAAATTGGTAAAGGTGTAAGACTTATGGATAAGTTAGTGTTTGGTAAATATTGTGTTGGGAAAAATGGAGATCATTTTGATTTGCAAGATGCATCTTTAGATTGGTTGATAACAGATTCAAGAAGATCTGATTTGACTGAGCCATCGCCTCAGCAGAAAGCTATGGCAGAATTATTAGGTACTGATTTGATTAATATTCCAGACTAAGCCCAGCTTTTTCAATAATCTCAGGAATTAAATGCTCTGCTTTTACGGCCATTAGATGAACACCATTTGCGATTTTAATAAAATCATGAGCTTGTTCTGCTGCAATTTTAATACCTTCTTGCAATGGGTCTTTAGCATCTTTAAGACGATATAAGATATGTTCAGGGATGTTTGCACCTGGAACGTATTTGTTTATAAAAAGAGCGTTTTTGTAAGACTTTAATAGGAATATGCCTGCAATTACTGGAATTTCAAGAGGATTGCTAATTTTTTCACAAAACTCTATCAAATTTTCTTTTTCCATAACCATTTGAGTTTGTATAAATCCTGCTCCTGCTTCTTTTTTCTTTCTCAATCTATTTTCTAAACTTCTTTTATTTGTGCAATTTGGATCAGCTGCAGCACCTGCAAAAATAAATGTTTTTTTATCGGAAAGTTCACCTAGAGTAGGATCCATTCCTTTATTGAAAGCCTGAATTTGTTGAAGTAATCTTACTGATTCAAACTCATGTACGGCCTTGGCATCTTGTTGATCCCCAGCTTTTACTGAATCACCGGTAATGCATAAGATGTTTCTAATTCCTAAAGCATTTGCTCCCAGAATGTCTGATTGTAAAGCAATTTTATTACGATCTCTGCAAGAAATTTGCATTACTGGTTCTATCCCATTTTCCAGTAATAGTTTAGACATTGCCAAGCTGCACATTCTCATTACAGCTCTGCTTCCATCCGTAATGTTAACAGCATGTACCTTATCTTTCAAAAGTTGTGCTATCTTAAGAGATCTTACGGGGCTTCCACCTCTTGGCGGCATTAACTCTGCCGTTATTACTTTAGATTTTTTTTCTAAAATCTGCTGAAGTTTTGATTTCAATTGCTTTTGTTTCCTACTTGGTTAACAAGTGTACTGAGATTGCTAAACTTAATTAATATAAAAAAGGAACTGTTTAAATGCAAATGGTTGAAGAAGAAGTAAACAACATTGATATGATGGGTCTCTCAGCAAGAGAGATGGAAATCATTGATCTCGTAGCTGATGGGCTTACAAACCAAGAAATTGCAGTAAAACTAACTATTAGTAAAAGAACTGTTGATAATCATGTAAGTAATATGTTTACAAAAACTGGTTCTAAAAATAGAGTAGCACTTTTGAATTGGGCAATGGACAACGGCAAGATTTGTAGAGATGGATTTAATTGTTGTACACTTCCAGACTATGATCAAGATTAGTATTAAACTTTACTTTTTTTTGCATCATTAGCCAAATGTATTAGACAATAATTTGTAGAACCTAATTCGAAGAGTTCAGCATATGCAATACATGCATCCTTGTCTGAATCAACAAATCTCAATATTCCTTCTTTATCGTAAAGACCATACATTTTAAGAATAAAAATTATTTTGATTAAATATAAAGAAAATATAAAGGATGGATACCTTCTTTGACTAGTTACTTTTAAAAGTTGTTAGATAGTCCTCTTTCCACTCTGAAAATGGATTTTTAGCGAGACTGAAATTGGAGTAATTGGTCAGCCCAGTAATTTCTTTTGAAATGAAAGATGGAAGAATTAAATTTTCTTCTTCATTAGAAAGTTCAATTTCTGCAATTTCTAGTGGATAATTATTTTCCTTAAAGCAATCTATAATCCAAGATTTTTTTTCAATTTCTAAAAAGTATCTATCTTTTTTAATTGTATTTGAAAGATTTGACATTATTTTTTCAGCATCGCTTCGTGGAATGGAGTATTCAAATTCAAAGTTGGTAAAGCCTTTGATATGTTTTTTAAGTGCAATTTTAGAGTTTTTGCCTATAAGCCTTACCCTAATAATCCAACCATCTAAGCTTTTGGATAAATATCCTTGTTCAATATAAATTTTTTTATTTATGAATTCTTTCCAATTATCATTTTTTATAAGAAATCTTCTTTCTATTTCTAAGGCCATTTAATTTTTGAAATTTTTTTGAGATAAATCACCTTTCCAATCTAATTTTTTTATTAGGGTACTATAGTAACTTTTGCTTTTTTTAAACTTTATTATTTTGCATGGCGATTGCCCTTTTTTGATCTCACAATAATAATTTTCCTTAATGGTCATACATTTTGACCCGTCTCTCCATAATTTAATTTCCCCTTTACTTTTTTTTACTGGTTTTATGGTTACCTTACTAGTATTAGGTATGACTATTGGCCTACTAGCCAAACTCATCGGGCAAATAGGGTTAATTATCATTGCATCAATACTAGGGTGCACTATTGGCCCCCCTGCAGCCATTGAGTAAGCTGTTGAACCAGTAGATGTAGATATGATTAATCCATCACCTTTGTATTCATTAACCTTCTCGTTATCTATTTCAATTTCTATTTGGTTGGTTGGAGAAATGTCTTCTTCAACAGATTTAAAATAGAAATCATTTAAGGCATCGTAGCTTTTTATAATCTTTTTCTCAGAACTTGTCCCATTAATGCAAACATTACAATTTAATCTATTACGAAAGTCAATCTTATATTCTTCGTTTTCAAGGATTTCAATAAACGATTTGTCAAATAAAAAATCTTTTTCTTGCGTAAGGAAACCTAGATTACCACCAATATTAATGCTCAACAGAGGAATATCATAATCAGCTAAAGCATTTGCACATTTTAGGAAGGTTCCATCTCCACCAAGAACTATGCCAATATTTGGTTGTAATTCTAGAGTATAAAGATGTTTTACAATTTCATCTCTGTGAAAATCACTTTGAATTATTTTTGATTTTATATTTTTAGCTTTGAGGACTTCTTCACAGAATTTAGAAGCCTCTTTAGCTATAGAACTATCTGAACGATATATAATAAGCACTAATGAAAGGTTCATTTAGTGGTTTTACCATTTTAATAAATTAAAACTTTCCATATCTACAGTCACCCTATTCCTATAAAGAGATAATAAGATAGCTAGTCCAACTGCTGCTTCTGCTGCAGCAACAGTAATCACAAAAATTGTAAAAACCTGTCCTTGAATTAAATTATTATCAACATAGGAAGAAAACGCCATTAAGTTTATATTTACTGCATTGAGCATTAACTCGATGCTCATAAGAACTCTTACTGCATTTCTGCTATTTAATAATCCCCAAATCCCAATACAGAAAAGTGCTGATGATACTATTAAAAATGCTTGAATAGGAATTGATTCTAAATTCATCATAAGAAAAGTGAAAGGTTAATTTTTATTTGTAAGTAATGGTTCTGATGATTTTTCAATTAACTCTTGATCAACAGGTAATCCAGTGGAAATATCCTTGCTCATTACATCTCTTCTAGCTAAAACAATAGCTCCAATCATTGCCATTAAAAGTAAAACTGATGCTACTTCAAATGGGAGTAAATAATCACTAAATAGATGTTCACCAATTCTTATAGTTGATTCTTCACCTATAGAGTTTTGAGGACTTGATAGTCTCCATACATTAGTCAAGTCAACTCTTATTAAAAGGCTTAGCAGGGTTAAACATATTGATGTTGAGATGATTCTTCTCGATTTAATGTCACTGATGGGCTTTAAATCTTCTTTTTTATTGACTAGCATTATTGCGAAGATTATTAATACATTAACTGCACCTACATAAACTAAAACTTGTGCTGCAGCAACAAAACTTGCATTCAAAAGGAGATATAATCCCGCAACACTCATGAAAACTCCTCCTAGAAGGAAGGCTGAATAAACAATACTTTCTAGCAATACAACACCGAGTGCTCCAATAAGGATAACTAATGATAAAACTGAAAAACAAATAATTTGAGTTGTTATTGCAATGGACATAAATTATTGGAAATTAATTGTTTGAATTAGAAACTTTATCTTTATTTTCATTAGATTCTGGTCTCATCCAATCATAGACTTCCTCAGGTAATTTACCAACTCTAGTATCTGAAGCTGGGATTTCATGAGGGTCCATGACACCCTTAGGAAGGTAGGCAAGTTCTCTTAAAGGTTTAACTGAAGGATCTGTTGTGACGTTTGTAGGTAACCTACCAAGTGCAACATTATCAAAATTTAGATTGTGTCTGTCAAAAGTAGCTAATTCATATTCTTCGGTCATTGAAAGACAATTAGTTGGACAATATTCAACACAATTTCCACAAAATATACAGACTCCAAAATCTATAGAGTAATTTCTCAGTTCCTTTTTTTTGGTCTCTTTATTCATTACCCAATCAACTACTGGTAAATTTATAGGACACACTCTGACGCAAACTTCACAAGCAATACATTTATCGAATTCATAATGTATCCTTCCTCTATATCTTTCAGAAGGTATTAATTTTTCATATGGATATTGGACAGTGACAGGTCTTCTTCGAAGATGATCAAAAGTAACTGATAAGCCATTGTATAAATATTTGCCAGCATTAAAAGCTTCTTTGATATAGCTATTTATTTGTTGAAGGAAATTTTTCATTTTGAAGAATTCACTTAGTTATTTCATTCTACTGGATTAATTTTTAATTTAAGTATTTTTACTTAAGATTAACCACCAAAGAATTGCGGAATAGCAAGTTTTAATCCTGCAGTTATCAAAAGATTAGCAAGAGAAATTGGAAGAAGAAACTTCCAGCCAAGATCTAATAGTTGATCTATTCTTACTCTTGGAGTTGTCCAACGCAATAATATTGCAATGAAAACCAAAAGATATGCTTTCAAAACAGTCATTACGATTCCTATTGATGCAGTGAAAACTTGTATGAAGGGTGCATTAATTGGCAAATTTAGAAACTTAGCTATTGATTCGACTGGAATAGGAAAACCCCATCCTCCTAAATAAAGTATTGAAACTAATAAAGCTGAGAGGATTAAATTAATGTAACTACCAAGGTAGAACAATGCGAACTTCATCCCTGCATATTCAGTTTGATATCCTGCAACTAATTCTTCTTCAGCTTCAGGCAAGTCAAATGGAAGTCTCTCACATTCTGCAAGAGCACAAATCCAAAAGACTATAAAACCAACTGGTTGTCTCCATATATTCCAACTTAGAATTCCAGCACCACTTTGTTGATTGACAATGTCAATGGTACTTAGAGAATTTGTCATTAGTACGACAGCCAGTACAGATAAAGCTAAAGGAATTTCATAACTTATTGATTGAGCTGCTGCTCTTAATCCTCCTAATAATGAATATTTATTGTTTGATGCATATCCGCTCATAAGAAGTCCAATTGGCTGGATACTGCTTAAAGCGATCCATAGGAAAATTCCAATACCAACGTTACTTATTAAAAGGTTTTGTCCAAAAGGAACAATTAACCAGGATAGAATAACTGGAACAAGAACTAATATAGGTCCTGCAGTGAAGAGAATTCCATCGGCTTTAGCAGGAATAATATCTTCTTTGACAAGTAACTTAAGACCATCTGCAATT
>CACBHP010000020.1 GCA_902539115.1 uncultured Prochlorococcus sp.
AAATTTACTTGTTAATACTGATTCTTTGGTAGAAAATGTTCATTTCAATGACATTACTATTTGTCCTAGGGACCTTGGGTGGAAAGCAGTTGTAAGCAACATCTCTGACTTATTATCTAGTGGAAGCAAGAAAACTATTGGTATTACAATAAGCCTTGTTCTACCCCCTAGAACTGAGTGGATTTGGGTTGAAGAATTATACAAAGGAATAAATAAAGCATTAAAAGAATATGGCGGTGTAATCCTAGGAGGAGATTGCTCAAAAGGGGATGAAAAAATTATTTCAATTACAGCCTTAGGAATTCAAGGTGAACTTGAATTACGAAGAAACGCATGTAAACCAGGGGAGATAATCTTAACTACAGGGATTCATGGTCTTAGCAAACTTGGATTTTTGATACAAAATAAAATTAATTTCGATAATAAATTTTCTCTTAATGAAAGATTAATCATTAAGTCCATTGAACATTTTTGTCGCCCTAGAGTTTACCCAAATTTTCTAAATGATCTCCTCAAAACTCGCTCCAATAAAAAAATAAGGAGAATAGGATGCACTGATAGCAGTGATGGTCTATTTCAAGCCCTAAAAGATTTAGCAATAGCTAGCAACTGTAAAGCGATCATAAATTATGGGAAAATACCTAAAGATAAGGATTGGCCTAAAGGAGATAAATGGGACGAATATTATTTTTTTGGTGGAGAAGATTATGAATTGGTTTTCTCATTGCCAAAAAAATGGGCAAGAAATTTATCTAAACTTGATAAAGATATTAACGAGATTGGTTTTTTTGCTGATGGTGAACCATCAATAGAATTTAATGATAATAAAAAAAACAAATTATTTAATAGCACACCTTTCAAACACTTTTAGTTACTCCCAATTCTTAGCAACAATCTCTGCTAAATCTACAACTCTTTGACTATAACCCCACTCATTGTCGTACCATGCAAGGACTTTTACAAGGTTATCTCCGATACACATAGTAAGATCACTATCTACGATTGACGATTCATTGGTACCTGCATAATCGCTCGACACTAATGGTTCATCTCCATACTTAATAATGCCTTTCATTGAGCTTAGAGATGCTTCCTTGAGAGCATTATTGACTTCTTCAGCTGTAACAGATTTAGAAGATTCAAAAACAAAATCTACTGCTGAAACATTAGGAGTTGGAACTCGCATAGCAATTCCTGTTAATTTGCCTTTCATTTCTGGGTATACCAGAGCTACTGCTTTTGCAGCTCCTGTAGAAGTAGGAACGATGTTTGTAGCAGCGGCTCTTGCCCTTCTTAGATCTCTATGACTATTATCTAAAATTCTTTGATCCCCTGTATAACTATGAATTGTAGTCATCAACCCTTTGTTAATCCCAAAAGTTTGGTCTAAAACTTTAACTACTGGAGCTAAACAGTTCGTTGTACAACTAGCATTACTCAAAATATCATAATCTTTATGTTTGTATGTATCAGCATTGACTCCAACTACATAAGTACCAACGCCATCACCTTTACCAGGAGCAGTCAAGATGACTTTTTTTGCCCCCACCTCTAAGTGCTTACTTGCACCTACATCCGTATTGAATACTCCAGTAGATTCAATAACCAAATCTACACCCCAATCTTTCCAAGGAAGATTCATTGGATTTCTATCAGAGAAACATTTAATTGTCTTGTTATTAATTACAAAAGTATCATCAGTATATTGAATATCAACACCATCAAGTTGACCGAGAACTGAGTCATACTTTAATAGATGAGCATTAGTCTTAGGATCCGAGGTAACGTTAATTCCAACTACTTCAATATTGGTGTAAGCCCCTCTGCTAAGCCAACAACGCATAAAGTTTCGACCAATTCTGCCAAAGCCGTTAATTGCAACACGCAAAGTCATAACTAATAATTTCTAAATGGTTAACCTAAGTTGCTGATCATACTGAATTTTGTGCAATAACGTAAGGTTTTTTTGATTTATTAAGCAAATAAGTCTAGTTTTGTATTAATTCAAGGAAAAAAACATTTTTTTTTAAGAAAAAATAGCAAAATTTTACCTAGAAGTTATTTTGATTTAAGTAAAAGATAAACATTGGATAAAAAATTACTATTGAAAAGTCATTTTCATTTTATTGGGATTGGAGGTATTGGGATGTCAGCATTAGCAATAGGTTTACTTAAAAAAGGTTGTTCAGTTTCGGGATCTGATTTAGTGAAAAACGATGAAACTAAAAAATTGGAAAAATTAGGTGCAGTAATCTTTACTTCTCAAATTAGACAAAATATTGAATTTATTATTTCAAAATTTACCGACAAATTGATTAATTTTGTTGTAAGCTCCGCAATCAAGCCAGAAAATGAAGAATTTTCATACTGCAGAGAAAAAAATTTTTCAATAAAACACCGTTCAGAGATACTTGCAATGCTTATGCGCACTTATACTACATTGGCAGTAGCCGGCAGCCACGGAAAAACATCAACCAGTACATTTCTATCTACAATACTTGAATTATGTACAAGTAATTCTTCTTCAATAACTGGAGGAATAATTCCTATTTACAACTCTAATTGTCATTTAGAAAATACAAAATACTTAGTAGCTGAAGTTGATGAATCTGATGGGACAATTAACAAATATAAGTCTGATATCGGAATAATCAGTAATATTGATTTTGATCATTGCGATCACTTTTCTAATTTAAGTGAAGTTATATCTTCTTTTAAAAGTTTCGCTAAAAACTCAAAAAAATTACTACTTAATTTTGATTGTGAAACATCAAGAAATAATTTTTATTCTAATTGTAAGTGGTCAAACACTACAGCTAAAAACGTAACTTATGCCATAATTCCGACTGAAATTAATTCAAAGTATACAAATGGAAAATATTATGAAAATGGAAATTTTATTAGTAGTTTAAATATTCCAATTCCAGGATCACACAATCTATCTAATATCACCGCAGCCATAGCAGCTTCGAGAATGATAGGAGTAGATTTTATTGAAATCAAGAAAAATATAAAATATCTGAAACTCCCAAAAAAAAGATTTGAATTCAGAGGCCAAATAGATGAAAGAAGTTTATATGATGATTATGCACATCACCCAAACGAAATAAAAGAGACGATTAAATTAGGAAGATTATTGATTCAGCAAAAACATAATAATGAATGTCAAAAAAGTAGATTAATAGCTATATTTCAACCTCATAGATTCTCTCGAGTAAAGCAATTTAGTAAAGAATTCGCTGAAGAATTATCAAAAGCAGATGTTATTTATGTAACCAGTATTTATGGAGCAGGAGAAGGAAACGAAGATCAAATTACTTCGAAAATTATCACTGATCTGATTTATAAAAAAAATAAAAATGTTAGTTACATAAAAAATTATTATGAAGTTTCAAAAAATTTTTACGTATTAACTCAAAAAGGAGATTTAATTTTGAATATGGGAGCTGGTGATTGTCATGATTTCTGGTCAATTTTAAATAAAAAAAATTTAAAAAGATAACTTATTTATGAATAAAAAAAATTTTTCTGAAAAATGTAACTTAAGCGATTATACAACTATTAGGGTGGGTGGAGTAGCTGAATATTTTGCTGAACCAAGAAGCATTACAGAATTTTCATATCTAATAAAATGGGCTAATTTAAACAAACATAGATGTCAAATAATTGGCGCAGGTTCAAATCTTTTAATAAATAATATTTTCATAAAAGGCTTGGTTGTTTGTACAAAAAAATTGAAATCACTTAAGATAGAGCCATATTCAGGAATTGTTGAAGCGGAAGCAGGTGTAATGCTTCCAACATTGTCTAATTCTCTTGCTAAAAATGGATTACAAGGAGGGGAATGGGCTGTCGGAATTCCAGGAACATTAGGAGGAGCAATATATATGAATGCTGGCACTGGTAATTTATCGCTAGCAAAAAATCTTATTTCCGTAAAAGTTATAAATAATAAAACTCGTGAAAAACTTGAAATTGAAAAAAAAGATATCGATTTTGAGTATAGATTTAGCTCTTTTCAAAGAAATGATTTAACAATTATTAGTGCAAAATTACATTTTGAACCTAATGGAAATCTAGAAGAATTAATTCAAACAACCAAAAATAACCTTAAATTAAAAACAGAAACACAACCATATCATCAACCAAGTTTTGGTAGTGTTTTTAAAAATCCTGAAAATAATTATGCAGCAAAATTAATTGATGATATGGGTTTAAAGGGATTTAAAATTGGGGGTGCTGAAATTTCTAAAATGCATTCAAATTTTATAGTTAACACTTCTTCAGCAAGTTCAAAAGATATTTATGAATTAATAACAGTAATTCAACAAAAAGTGCTACAAAACAAAGATATTTATTTGCAACCGGAAGTAAGAATGATTGGTTTTGACTATCCTAACTAAAGAAACGTTTTTACAAAATGGCGGGTTTTGGACTTCCTAACTTTGGACAGCTTACAGAAGCTTTTAAAAAAGCTAAACAAATTCAGCAAGATGCTCAAAAATTACAAGATGAACTTGAAAATATGGAAATTGAAGGCAAAAGTGATGATGAAATGATAAAAGTTTGGATAAGTGGAAACCAACTTCCTTTGAAGGTAGAGGTACAAGAAAATATCTTAAATGCGAATAAAGAACAAATAGAGCTAAATATTCTACAAGCTATTCAAAAAGCTCATGAATTATCAACTACAACTATGAAAGAAAGGATGAATGATTTGACTGGTGGATTAAATCTTAATCTGCCTGGTTTTGATAATAGTGACCCTTAGAAGATTCAATCATTTCTTTATAAAAAGAATATCTTTCGAAGGATTTATTTAAATTACATCCCTTATCTTTTAAATGTAAGCAGTTACGAAATTTACACTTAATTCCCTCTTCGATTACCTGTTTATATATTTCTGAATAAAGATTTGGTAACAACTTAATATCTACCTCTGGAGGTTGCATATTAAAACCAGGAGTATCCACAATGTAACTTTGGTTCGAAATAGCAAATAACTCAACATTTCGAGTAGTATTTTTTCCTCTCTTAATTTTACTGGAAACTGGAGCAGTGCTATTTTGAAGACCTGGAATAATCATATTTAGCAAAGTAGTTTTACCAACTCCGGATGGACCCATAAAAATTGAACATTCTTTTTGCTTTAACTCAAATAATAAATTTTTAAAGCAATCAGATGTCTGTAAATTTAAAGCTATTACTTGGTAACCCCATTTCTCAAATTTATCAAGTAAAAATGATCTTCTTTTATCAGAAATTAAATCACACTTTGTCAAAACTAATGATACTTCAACTCCCATTGATTCTGCTGATATCAAAAACCTATTAACTTGAGATAAATTTAACTCTGGTTCTTCAACGGAAAAAGTAACGTATATGTTAGAAATATTTGCAACTGTGGGCCTAAATAAAAGATTGTTTCTTTTTTTTAGACTTGTTATTACTGCCCGTTTACTTTTAAAATCAATTTTTTCAATCCCTACTTCGTCTCCAACATAAATTAATTGATCCTTGAAATTTATAGACTTCTTAACCTTACATAAAAATTTCTTGCTAATTCCAGAGTTTTCTTGATTTTTTAAATCAACTAAAAAAAAATCATTAAATTTCTTCGTAACTAAACCTAAATATTTACTATTAGTTTTCATTAAATATTTTTATTTTTATAAATTTTTCATTTTCTTTGATTTGTTTAAACAAACATCCCATCTGTTTTAAATTGTTTAATACCATTTCTTCTGGTTCACCTTTATCTAATTCAACAATAAGTTGTTCGTTTTTTGATAACTTTTCCAGAGCCAATTTGATTTTGACAACATTTAAAGGACATGGGACAGATTTAAGATCCAAATGCCTTAAGGAAGTCATTAAGATTCTTTTCCAAATAATTTACTAAAAAGTCCACTACTGGAATTAATATTTTTATCTGAATATTGAGAAGCTAAACCCTCTAAAAGCTCTCTTTCTCCGTCTGTTATACGAGTTGGTAATTTTACTTTTACTGAGACTTCATGATTTCCTCTCGCAACCGGATTACCAAGTCTAGGTACCCCTTTATTCTCAAGTGAAAGAGTTGTATTTGGCTGCGTACCACTTGGAATTTTTAAATTAACATCTCCATCAACTGTAGTGATTTTAACAGTATCACCTAAAATAGCCTGTAAATAACTGACTGCTATTTCTGAGTAAATAGTAACACCATCTCTTTTAAGTTTTGAATCATTCTTAACCTTTATAAAAACATAAAGATCTCCAGGTGGACCCCCTTTCAAACCAACATTTCCCTCTCCGGAAACTCTTAATTTAGTGCCAGTATCAACTCCTGCAGGAATATTAATTCTTAATTTTTTTCTGACTTGCTTAACTCCATTACCGCCGCAACTTAAACATGGATCTGTAATTATTTGACCAGTCCCATTACATGAAGGACATTCAGCTACTTGTGTGAAATTACCAAAGGGTGTTCTTGTGGCTCTTCTAACTTGTCCACTTCCACCGCATGTTGAACAATTTTTGGGGCCGGTTCCTGGTTTTGCACCTGTTCCCCTACAGACTTCACATGTCTCCAGATGAGGAATTTTAATTTCTCTTTGTTGGCCAAAAATTGCATCTTTAAAGTCAACATTAAGGTCATATCTTAGATCATCTCCTTGTTGAGGACCTCTTCTTTGTGTTCTTCCTCCCTGTGGATTTTGCCCCCCAAAGCCATTAAAAAAAGTTTCAAATAAATCAGCAAAGCCACCCATGTCACCCATGTCAGGCATTCCAGCTGCGCCTCCAAGGCCTGCCTCTCCAAATTGGTCATATCTTGCTCTAGTTTCAGGATCAGCTAATGCTTCGTAAGCCTTACCAATTTCTTTAAATTTATCTTCCGCACCAGGTTCTTTATTAACATCAGGATGGTATTGCCTCGCTAATTTTCTATAAGCCCTCTTTAAGGTATCCGCATCAGCATCTCTTGAAACTCCAAGTATTTGATAGAAATCAGCCATTAGATAATGCTTAAGTAAAAATTTGGAATTTATACATCTTCAGAAGTGTTTTCCTCTGAATCAATATCCCCTTCAACTTTATCCTTTTCTACTTCATCTTGTGAATTTTGTTTTCCAGATCCCATAGAAACTTTAACCAGAGCATGTCTCAAAACCTTACCTTCAAGATGATATCCTCGCTGCAATTCTTCAATAATAAAATCTTCTTTAAACTCTTCACTAGGCTCTCTCAATACAGCTTCATGCAAGCTTGGATCAAATTGCTGACCAACAACTCTCATGGGTGAAACTCCCTGTTGTTTTAAAACTTCTACCAATTGTTTATACAATCCTTGATAACTTCTATGAAGAACTTGAGCTTCTTCGCTATCAGGTTTAAGTTGTTGTCTTGCTCTCTCGAAATTATCAACAATAGGTAGTATTGAAGTTAAGGTCTTTGAAACAAGTTGAATTTTTAAATCGTCCTGATCTCTAGACTGCCTTTTTCTAAAATTATCAAAATCTGCTGAAATCCTTACATATTGATTTTTTAATGTTTCATGCTCTTTTTCTAGTTGCTCTAATCTTGCATCATTATTAGAAATAGTATTTTTTAATTCTTCAGTATTTATTTCTTCTGTTTTTTGAGAAGATAATTCATTATTTTCAGTAGTTAATCCTTGCGCAGATGATGAATCTTCAAGAGCATTATCTTGATCAGGAAGATCATTTTCTTTATTATCAATATTTTCTGATTGATTTTCAATCATTTTTCTTTAATTCAATAAAACTATTCTCCAATAAAGTGATGCACAAAACAAGTTGCGGAAGGCCGCACAAATATTTAGTCAGGAACAAACCTTAATGCTAGTCCATTGTTACAGTATCTTTTACCGGTAGGAAGTGGCCCATCATTGAAAACATGTCCCTGATGACCTCCGCATCTAGAGCAATGGTATTCGGTTCTAGGGACAATCAACTTAAAATCAACTTTCGTTTCTACTGATCCTTGAATTGAATCCCAAAAACTTGGCCATCCTGTACCACTATCGAACTTTTTATCTGAAGAAAAAAGCGGTAAATCGCAACCTACACAGTGAAAAATCCCTTTTCTTTTCTCATTATTTAATTGGCTGCTGAAAGCTCTTTCAGTCCCTTCTTCTCTCAAAATATAATAAGATTCTGGACTAAGCTTAGATTTCCATTCGTCTTTTGAAAAATTCCACTCTTCTTTAGAAGCAAGTGAAGATGCTAACACTTGCATAGGTTTAAAGATTATTTTTAAGATTGACATAGTAGGAATTAGAATAAAAGTTCTTCTTGATAGAAATTGATTCATATATTTAAATCACAAAAAAGTAATGAATTTCATTCAGCCTAATTCTATTAAAAATATTCATAAATTAAGTATTGCTCCAATGATGGATTGTACTGATAAACATTTCAGAATGATAATGAGAAAAATAAGTTCCGAAGCTCTGTTGTATACGGAAATGATTGTGGCCCAAAGTTTAGTTCATACGAATAAAAAAGAAAATTTTCTAGATTTTAATGGTGAAGAACATCCGATATCGATTCAGTTTGGTGGGGATAATCCTAAAATCCTTAAAGAGGCAGCACAAATGGCTCAGGACTGGGGTTATGACGAAATAAACTTTAATGTTGGTTGTCCTAGTCCAAGAGTCTGTTCTGGAAATTTTGGCGCTTCACTCATGAAAGAGCCTGAAAAAGTAGCAAAATGCATAGAATCTTTAAAAAATAATTGCAACTTACCAGTTACGATCAAGCACAGAATCGGTGTAGACAACGATGATGGTTTCGTTAACTTGAATAATTTCGTAAGAATTATCGCAAATGCTGGTGCAGACAGATTTACAGTTCATGCTAGAAAAGCCATATTAAAAGGTCTTAACCCAAAACAAAACAGGACCATACCTCCACTAAATTACGATTTAGTAAAAAAATTGAAGACATCAAATCCAGAATTATTAATAGAAATCAATGGGGGTTTATCAAATATCGATGAATCATTAAAAGCCTTAAATGATTTTGATGGGGTTATGATTGGACGGTCAGTATATAAACGTCCTTTAAGATGGTCTGAAATTGATCAAAAAATTTATGGAATTAATACAACACCCAAATCTGCTTCAGATATTATATTCTCCTTATTGCCATATATAGAAGATCATCTAAGTAATGGAGGAAAATCTTGGGATATTTGTAAACATCTTATAAATTTAGTTGAAGGTATACCAAAAGCAAAAATTTGGAGAAATCAAATTTCAAATAAATCTATAAAAAAAGAATTAAATATTGAATATCTATTTAAATTAACGACAGGACTTAAAGAAATGGGTTTCTAATTTGAATCGTTTGAAACATTCCTGTCATTGGACATTCCTCTTTTTCTCCTGCTCCTACCACTTTCATATTCAGAGTTTTCGGAAGAATTTCCATAACTTCTGTCTTCCCAACCTTCTGCTCCAGAAGATTTATTAGTGTAAGAACTATTAGATTCGGAATTACCGCTGTAGCCACCGCCATTATTGCCACCGCTATAACCGCCACCGTAGCCGCCGCCATTATTGCCACCGCTATAACCACCACCGTAGCCGCCGCCATTATTGCCACCGCCGTAACCACCGCCATTATTGCCACCTCTTCCTCCTCTACGGGATCCGCCAGAACCTCTTGGCTCGGCCTTATTAATTCTTAATGGTCTACCCATAAGTTCCGTGCCTTGCAAACCATCAATAGCTGTTGACTCAATCGCCTCATCTGCCATTTCAATAAATGCGAATCCTCTTTTCCTTCCAGTATCTCTCTCCAAGGGAAGAGAACAATTTAAAACTTCACCAAAAGGGGCGAACAATTGTATAACATCTTCACGCTCTGCGCGGAACGGCAAATTGCCAACAAAAATACTCACTTTAAACTCAAAAAAATTTACCTTATAAAAAAACTACAAAAAGTAGTCCGATAACGTTGCCTTAATATTCTACTTCAAAGCATACCCATGTTGTAAGAAAATAATTTAGATTCAAAGTAGCAATTTTTTTTGCCAATTATTTACCTCTTTCTCTACCTGAACAAAACCTGTACCACCTTCGCTATTTCTTGATTTAACGACATTCAAAGGTTTAAGATCCGCAAAAACATCCTCATCAAATTCGGGATGAAATTTTTGAAATTCATCAATTTTGAGATTTTTAAATAACATTTTTCTCTCCAGGCAATATTTAACAATTTCACCAACAACTTGATAAGCAGTCCTAAAAGGAACATCTTTAGCAACTAAGTAATCTGCCAAATCAGTAGCATTAGAAAAGTCATTTTCAACAGAATCAGATAATTTTTTAATATCAAATTCAATGCCTTCATTTATTAAAATAGTCATTGCTTTTATGCAAGAGGATATTGTTTCTGCAGTATCAAATATTGGCTCTTTATCCTCTTGAAAATCTTTATTGTATGAAAGTGGTACCCCTTTGACCATAGTTAACAATGCCTGAAGATGTCCATACACTCTTCCCGTCTTACCTCTGATCAATTCTGGAACATCAGGATTTTTTTTCTGCGGCATTAGGCTACTTCCTGTAGCACATTTATCTGTTAATTTTGCAAACGAAAATTCATCAGTTACCCATAAAATTATTTCCTCAGAAATTTTACTTAAATGAGACATTAACAAAGCAGAAGCAGAAACAAACTCTATACAAAAATCTCTATCACTAACCGCATCAATACTGTTTTTATAAATCTTTTCAAAACCCAATTCTATAGCTGTAAAGTGCCTGTCTATTTTTATTTTTGTTCCAGCTAATGCTGCAGCTCCTAAAGGGGAAATATTAACTCTTGCGCGTACTTCTTTCAACCTTTCACGATCTCTTTGGAGCATTTCTACATAAGCCAATAAATGATGAGCTAAAGACAATGGCTGAGCTCTTTGCATATGGGTATATCCAGGGATTAAGGTATAAATATTGGATTTCGCAAGATTTAAGAAGGATTTCTGTAGATCAGTTATTAAAATATCAATATTGTCAATCTCTTTTCTTAGCCACAATCTTATATCTGTACCAACTTGATCATTTCTACTTCTACCTGTATGTAATTTTTTTCCAGTTTCACCAATTAAACTTATCAATTTTTCTTCTATACAATAGTGAATATCTTCAGCAGGTGGACTCGGAGAAAATTTACCCTCCAAATACTCAATTTTTATGGATTCTAGACCATTTATAATTTGCAAAGCTTCAGAAGAAGATATAACTTGAGTTTTGCCAAGCATTTTCGCATGAGCAATCGAGCAATCTAAATCTTCTAAGATAAGCTTTCTATCAAAACCAATTGAAGCATTAAACTTTTCAATAAAAGGGTCGAGTGCATTATCAAACCTTTTACTCCAAACTTTTGCCATATTAATTAGTAGCTTTAAGTATCTCTAATAAAGCATTGTTTTATATAAGTGACAAAAAATATCTATTTTAATTGAAAAATAATCATCGATGCATCATCTTCCAGATGTCTATTTTGCCCTGTGAAATCATCTAATTTTTTAAATATTTTACTTAAAATTTCTTGGGATGTATAAGATTGCATGCATAATTTTGTGAGAGTTTTAATTAACCTTTCCTCATCAAATCTTTGCCCTAAAGAGTTAGAAGTATCAATTACTCCATCTGTGTAATAAAGAACCAAATCATTCTCATTAAGCTTAATTTCACCACAATTGTATTCAGCATCTTTTTGTAGTCCAATAACAAATCCTTCTGCATCTAATTTTATAATTTTCTGATCTGAACTTTTCCATAGCAAAGGAGGATTATGTGCTGCATTAGCGAATCTCAATTTTCTAGTTCTAGGGTCATAATCTGAATAAAATAATGTCACAAATCTATGCGATTGATCTAAATCGTTTATTGCTAGTTGATTCAAATCATGCAAAATTCTATCTGGAGGCAAACCTGTAAGAACCTCTGCACGTAGCATTCCTCTTAACATAGTCATTAAAAGACCGGCTGGAATACCTTTACCCATGACATCACCTATTACGAAAGCCCATCTTGATTTTTCTCTTCTTTTTTCAGAGATATTCGTTTTTAAGCAAATAAAATCATAGTAATCCCCACCGAGCTGGAGAGCTGGTCTGCAGTGTGCAGCTAGGTCTATACCATGAATAATTGGACAATAATCCGGGAGTAATTGAGATTGAATTTCAGCACCAGTAGAGATTTCTCTATCTAGGTTTTCATGCTTTTTCTTTGTTTTTATCAAGTAATGATTTTCTAATCCAACAGCTAAACAATTTGCGATAAAATTAAAATTACTTTCTTCAGTAATCGACTGCCTAGAAATATCTTTACTGAAAATGTAAATAAATCCTCTACATTTGCCTCTAGATAGTATTTTTTTTGTTTCAATTTTGTATTCTTTAAAATTATTTTTTAAAGAATTTTCAAAAATTTGAATTTCTTTTATTTTAAAATTTTTTGAAAAATGAAATTGATTCAAAAAACTATTAATTTCTTCTTGAATTGCTAAATATTCATCACTAGCAGAAATTTTTATATTTTCGTGCCATATCTCCCCCTCATAATTTAAAGGAATAATTAAGATTATATTCTCAGAAAAGATATGTTTAAAAATTAGGCAAATGTAATCCAGTAATTTATTTGCGTTTGAGAATGATTTTAAATAATATGCTAATGAAGAAGCAATTTCAGCAAATTTATTTTTATTTTTAAAAGTTGCTGTAGATTTATCTTCTAAAAAATTTTGAATAAATTTATTGGAAAATATTTTTTCTTTTTGATTATTTCTCAAAACAAATTTAATAGATAAGTATGTTTTAACATTAAATTTAAATTTTTAAAAAAAATTAATTAAATATTTATTTATCTGCGAGCATAGCTTCTACAAATTCAAAACTATTGAATGGTCTCAAATCTTTTATCCCTTCTCCAGCTCCAATAAATCTTATAGGCAAATTTACTTCTTCAGATACAGCTAAAGAGACTCCTCCTCTAGAAGTCCCATCTAATTTTGTAATAATTGCTCCACTTAAATCTGCTGATTTAGCGAAACTTTTTGCTTGCTTTAAGCCATTTTGACCCTGACTTGCATCTAAAACTAATAATGATTCAACAATTGCATCTGGAACCTTTTTATCAATAATTTTTTTTATTTTTGCTAATTCATCCATCAAATTATTTTTTGTTTGCAATCTACCCGCTGTATCAACAAGTAATAAATCAACATTTCTTTTTATTGCAGAATTAATTGCATCAAAAACTACAGCAGCTGGATCAGCATTTTTTGATTGATTAGATATAACGTCAACATTACTTCTATCTCCCCATACTTTAAGTTGTTCTACTGCAGCCGCTCTAAAAGTATCAGCAGCAGCTATCAAAGTTTTATAATTACTATTGGATGACAAATATGCTAGTTTCCCTAAAGTAGTAGTTTTACCAACACCATTAACTCCTACTAATAACCATACATTTAACTTACCTTTTTGGGGAACTAAAAGATCAGTACCCGAATTTTTTATTGGTTTATCGATAATTAATTTTAGTTCCTTCTTCAAAAATTTTATTCCTGCTTCTCCACCAACGACTTCCTCGTTTAATTTTGTTCTGAGGGAATTTATAACTTTATCAGTCGAATCAATCCCTACATCAGATCTTATTAATAATGTCTCTAGATCATCAAGAGATTCAGGAGTAAGAGGATCATCACCTAATTTATCCAATAATTCAGTAACAAATCCTTTGCGGGTTTCTTCTAACCCTCTACGCAATTTAGTTAACCAATCAATTTCATCAATCGATATTTGATTTATTTTTTTCCCTTGAGCAGCTAATACCATTGCAGACCAAGTAAAATTATCATCAAATTCTCCTAATTCAGCTTCAGCAACA
>CACBHP010000021.1 GCA_902539115.1 uncultured Prochlorococcus sp.
TTGAGAAAGGGGCACTCTAGGGGGCACTCGTTTGATGTACTCTGATGTATTTGATGCTCACTTTTTAAAGGAGAAAAGATTAAAGTTTTTTTTAAAAACCAAAATCTACTAATGCCTTCTCAAATTTCTTACTTGCTCTTTTGTTAGAAAAAATAATTTTTCCAGTAGAAACTTTTGAATTTTCGTCTTTGTAAACGATATTGAAAATATATGAACTAGAAGAAAAAATAGAACCTTTATTAACTTCTCTATAAATTTCTAAAACTTGATTTTTATTTATGAATCTACCATTGCCCACTTGTATAGTTTTGATGTCTTCGGGGTAAGTTCTCAGGGTAATAACAGATTCATTATATTTATCTTCCCACCAAATATCGAAGGAAACTTTTTCTATTAAATTTTTATCTTCTACTATTTCTTTAGAGATTGAAGGCTCAAGAAAGAATACACTTGATACAAGAAAAAGAGAGAATATAAAAGATTTTTTCATTTAATAAATACTCCTAGTCTAAAAATTTATCAATATTAATACCACTTGTACCTGTCTCCTCTAGACCAATTAGTTTAGGATCTTTTTCAATATCAGATATAACAAGACTATCTGATTCTTTATCGTAGCTCCAATCCCTCATAGTATTTTTTAATTTATTTTTCTTTCCTGTCAATCTGAACTTATTAAATAGCTCTTTGTTTTGTATATGCTCTCCTATAGCTTTAGCTCTCCTCTCATCGCTTGGATGAGTGCTTAGTATTTCTAAAGTCTGTTCACTTATTTGCTCTTTTTCTTTAGCTTTTCTTTTTTTTGCTAAAAATCTGCATTTTTGCTGGAGTCTTTTATCTTTTTTAACCTTCATTTTATTTTTACAATTTTTATCCTCTAATATTTCAGGTTTTTCCTTATTAATGAATATTTCAGGTTTCTTTTTACCAGGATCTGGAACTCCTTGTGGCAATAACCTTGCAACAATTTTATCCGTGTCATGGGGCATGGTTTCTGTCCATAATTTCAAACAAGCTTTTTCACTAAATCCTGCAGTTGCTGCATATTGTGTGCCTAATAAATCTGCCTCATATTCAAGACCTCTTCCAAAAGCGGTGAGCGAAAGTGCTGCATCTCTAAGATAGTTATCAATATAACTAAATCCTTGCTTCATATATTCTGGACTTAATCCTTGCATTTGATTAATTGATTCAGCTATTACGGGGGAGTATTCCATTGCTTTTTCAGTTATCTGTGGAGCCATCATCTGAGATGCAAGATTATTGAAAGCGATTTGATTTGATAATTGATTAAGCGAAGTATTGGTCCCTGAATAACTATCTGAAATACCTCCTATCATAGCCGCCATAAAATATGCCCCTGCTTGTGCATTTTTTAATTGAACTATTCTGTCAGATATTCTTGATGCAGCTATTGAATCATATTTCATTCTCGCTTTTCTTTTGTCGTCATTATGGTTTTGAGTAATATGAGCTAACTCATGAGAAATCACACAAGCTAGTTGTTCAGGTCGGCCCATAAGTTCTTTTAATAAAGCTTTATTAACTAATAAAACGCCACTATCACTACTCGCAAAAGCATTAGCTTGGCCAGACATAGTATTAATTACTTGAGACGCCCAAATATCAAAGTTAGTTGTTTTATCTATATCAGGAAGCAACTGAGCAGCCTGACATTTACTACTTGATGGATCCAGCCCAAGTGCTCCTGAACAATCTACTCCTTTCCTTACCGCTATTCTTATTGGTCTTTTTATATCGTTGGCCTCTACAATCCTTTCAGTAATCCTATAAGTTAAATAAAGATCAGGATTCATTATTTTCTTGGCTCTTTTGTATGCGGCTGATTTGGCATTGCCAATACTTCCAGTTAAGAAAAGGGCACTTGGTACAGAAATGAATGCTGCGAGTAATCCAAAAATTAATATTATCTTCTTACTAATTTTCAAATTTAAAAAAATATTTTTTACAAATTTAACTTATATTTTTTTCGTTAGGGAATTTTTTTTTGATTAGAAAATAAATTGAAATCTCTTTGTAGATTTATTTTTTCAAAAATAAATTATTTTTTTTGTTCGACCTACCTAACCCTTGGCACTAGGTCGCTAATGGGGGCACTCAGGGGGGCACTTAGCTTATGTACTTAGTATATAATGATATGTACTTTGTGCTAGATTGAGACTCAAACCCATCAGCACCACTCTTCTATAACCTAGTTATAGTAAGGAAATATTGATAAATCTCATTTGATAGATCGAGTGCTTTGGGAGCACTAGGTCGCAGGTTCGAATCCTGTCGCCCCGATCAGTTATAACAACGGAATAGAAATAATATAGCTTGTCTCATATTGCGAAAGGGGCGATAGAGGGGGCGCTAGTAAACAGTTCATGCGGTCGTCACTTACTTATCTAGTGCCTTCTTCTTGCTTTTTCTTTATTTATTCGTAAGTATGCGTATATAGGCTTAAATTTGCTCTAAATAGCTCTATTAATGGCTTATTTAGGCTTATTTTCCTCTAAAAAACTATCACATAGGAGTTGACGATTATGGAAATTCCAGACGAAATGTTGAAAGAAATTAGAGAAAGTGGATACGATCAAGAGCTTGTATTTACACAGATAAGAAAGCTATTAGACAGCGATAAACCAATTAAAGAAAACGAGTACAATCTAGAGCTTATAGACAATTACTTATTAGACAAAGATCCACAAGAACTATCTAAAAATGCTGCTGAGATAGTGATGGCAGCAGAGCTTATAGACAATTACTTATTAGATAAAAGATTTGTGAGAGAGCTTGAAGATAGGAATGAATATGATGCTGCTTAATTTATTTATTCCAAAGGTACGTCTTAGTTAACTTGTAGGTTGGGAATAAAACTACGATAAATGCTAAGAATATTCCGAAAGTATGTCCAGACACATCACTATCAACTAACTCAAGTAAATTCCAATAACCAATGTTATATCCAATCTTATAAACGATATTAGATACCCATACAGCAACCATAGTGATTACAAAAGTAACTAACGCTTTAATATCTCTACTCATTTAAAAATATCTCCTAAAAGGTATTCTAAAAAATTGGCAGTTTTAATGAAATTTGCTTTTATGAGTGTAGAGTTATTTTTATTATGCAAATCTCATTTTTTGCAAAAGTAGTTTTGTTTTTAACTCTTTATTGTATTTCTGATTTATCAATTAAAAATAATATTTTGAGGAAAGTAATGAATAGAGCTAATAGAGCTAAAAAAATTTAAACTTCCCAAATAATGGAATTTTTAACTAATTTTTGGAATAATCAACCCACTACAGTTTTGGGAATCGGTGTAGCAATATTTGTATTGTTAGGAATTTATATATCTTTACTCCAGACGTATCAATAAATTAGTTAATTATTTTTTTAATTTTTTCTAGATTCCATTTATCAAATATTAATTTCATTTCTCTTTCGTAGTATCTTACTTTTTTTGCAAAAGGTAGTTGTTGAATAATTATCCCAAAGGGAAATTTAAAAAAAGAAGAGACATAAACAATATAAAACTCGACAAATGAAGGTTTTGGTGGGAGAGGCAAATTTTTTATATATGCCCAATCAATGCAAGGTTTTAGTTGCTTATCACTAGCGATAATATTTTTTTTACATCTCCACCAAGAGAATAGATAAATGAAAATAAAAATCGGTAAGGGAAGAAGTCTCAACATTAATTAAAAAGGTATTTCTTCAGGAGTTATTGATTTAGGATAACCAAGCCTTAATTTACCTGCGGTACAAATAGTAAGCGTTTCATTTATTCCCAAGTTTTCATATCAGTAGTTCCTTGTGATCTTTGCATCCAGGCATATTTCCATGTACCGTTTTCATTTTTAAAAATGCAAGTGTAAGTTGAAAGATCTTTATTTTGATTTCCTTTATAACTGAAGATTTCATTCAAAGTGAAAACCGCGTATGCTATCTCACCGTAAATTTCGATTTTGTGGGCTTTGATTAGTTCTGAGGATTCTGCAATTAAGTCTTTACTATCAAACATTCCCACTAATCCCTGCGCAGAGATTGGATTTCCACTTGGCCTCACAGCCAAAAAATCTTCAGTTGCATTCGGTATTAGAAAAGAAGAATCTTCACTGATTGCATAACCATTAATTAAATTTTCTATGGCTTGAGTACTTGACATTAAAAAAGAAGCTAATTGCCCCTCATCTTAGATCGACTGTCAATTAAAAACCATATAGACTATGTGCCCAAAAAGTGCCCAAAATCCAAGATATTAGTCCGAATTAGTCCATATATCTTCACCCAAATGTCCTGATATATGATGTAGCTATAAGTCTCGATTATAGCCTTGGTCGTGCGGGTTCTTTGGGAGCACGAGGTGGCAGGTTCTAATCCTTTAGTCCCGACTGGCTTTTTAGCGATTACCTAATTTGTCTTAGGGAAAAATTAGGGAAAATGACCTCTTTTATTAGGAGTTTTTCTTATAGTTTTTACCTATACTTTATAGAATTTTATTAAAATTTTTAGGATATAAGTCTGCCTTATATAAATAGATAGAGTTGGTTGCTATCCTCATTGGGCAATGGATATTAAGTATGGAAGGAATTTTTGATCGATCTTTGGCAGAATCATCACGACCCATATCATGCAGCTTATGGCATAGGTGGAGTAATAGTTTTGTTGGTAATTTATAATCTCTTACTCAATAAATACCAGTAACAAGAAACCCTTCCAGAAATTCCAACTACTGAAAGGGTTATTAAATCGACTCGCAACTATATAGAATCAATTTATGTCTTGCAGCAAATGAAGATTTTGCTGACGAGGTTTGGCCTCAATTAATTTATAGCAATAATTTTCAAACTCTCGCTATTTTTTGTTCCGCTAGTCGTTTCTTTAGAATTGAATAATTTTGTGAAGCCCATTTTCGAGAGAGATCTAATTCAGCATCTAACAACTTTTGAAGTGATTTGATTATTTTAAATACTTCTACGAAGCCTAGATAAATTATTACTAGCACCTTAGTAATGTTTACTGCAACAGCCGCTAACTTTTCAATTCTTTGATCTTGCATTTGAACTTATTGAAGCCCACTAAAATTACCAGTTGTAATAAATTATGCAAATGTTTTTTCAAATTAAAAATAATTTTTAAAATACTCGTTTTCTTCCTAGCTACGACCACCATCATATAGACCAACTTTGAAACCTTATGGAGCACTAGGTCGCAGATTCGAATCCTGTCGCCCCGACCATTTAAAACCAATTTATAGAATAGTTTCCCAGCATATCTTATTTATTGCTTAAATTCTGTCCTCAATGAATGCGGCCAAATTGCGGACAAAAGATGCTTAATTGAAAGGGAAAGTATTCTTAGTAGGAGATATAAAAAGCACTTCAAAAACAATTCCAGTCAAAGCAATAGGCAATACCCAAATAGCGATAAACCTATGATCAAAAAATCTTAAATGGTCTTCTCCATTAAAAACGCCTTTTAAAGAGGTGTACAAAGTTTCTGGTCTTTTATAAGAAGGACCATTATTAATTGGAGAATATGGTTTTATAAATGCAGAGGAAGCTGCGAATTTTGCAAATTTTCCAATTAAATAAATAGGTAATACCCAAAGGGCTACATATCTTCCACCTAGCCACTGTCTCGCATTAGGGAGAGCATAGTCTTTAATAGATTTATTCTCTGGCATGCCAGATTCCAAATTCTTGTAGATATTTTCTAATGAGGATACTTTTTGTGATTTATAGATCATTTGTTTTTAAGAAAAAATTAACCTTAAAATAAAAATATTCCTAACTACTAAAATAACTAAAACGTAGTTAAGAATATTTTCGTTGGCTAGGTTCATAAAGACGGAATGTATACCGTTGCAGATTCGCCAAATATCTACATATTCTTTATAAATAAAAAACTCTTTTTTAAAAAGTAAATTATATACATAATCATGAATTAAATTTAATGACTAGATTTATATAGAAAATTAACTTTAATATTCCTGACTATTAAAAATTATTTAAACCTCATTTTCTAAGATTGCGAAAAAGAAAATGAGGTCAAAGGGAGGTTCTCATTTCGAACCGCTTTATCAAAGCTAGCGGTAAGTAGATTTCCCTAATATCTACTTATATATTTATATAATGTGTTTTAAGATTCGGGAAGATTAATTTTATACAAATAAGTGTTTAATATTTTATGTAATTATTGCTTAGGAAAAACTAATTAATGTACCTACAATAGTTATTGAAAGATAAAAAAATGCATAAAGAGAAACTGCAAAAAACAAATACTGTTCTATTGGAATCATGACAAGGTATTAATTTAAGGGTAAGAAAAATTTGATTAATTTTTTGTTAAAAAGATATTCTCTAAAATATAACTTTGTTCTATTGATTCATTTTTAAGAGAAATATTTTTTGTCAAATTGTTATTCGTAGAATTAAAAGCACCCCATTTTTTTAGCCAAAATAAGGTATAAAAAAATACGATTAAAAATGGTGCACCCACAATTAAAAATCTAATGTCCATCGAAATTTCCTATTAATAAGATTTAAACTGCATTGCCAATATTGCTCCAAGGAAGAAAACGGTTGGAATCCCTAGGGCATTAACTGCTGCGGTTCTTACAGTAAATACTGGATAACCTTCTGCTGGTCTACCAGTATCAGGAATTAATGCTGAATCTTCCCATACTTGATAATTTTTAAAAGGAGCTACTCCCTTCTTTGGCAATCCTAGTGGTGTTAATCTAAATACATCCCACCTGCCTAGCCAAAAAACAGTAAATATCCATGAGAATATTATTGGTGTAATAACGAGTAAAATCCTGAAATCCATTTCTAAAAAGTAATAATAAATTTGATTATTATTTTGTCTTTTTTACTTATATAAATGATTTGATCATTAACTTATATTTAAAGAAAAACCCCTAATAACATTGTTGCTAATCATTAGTAACATCATGAAATGATTAATTGATTTATTTAAAGTATATTTTTTTGGATTGCGATATTTATATATTTTTTTGATGTAGGTTTTAGTTAATTAAAAAACAAATATGGAAACCTTTAGATTCTTACTTTTTGGTTTTGCAGGCGTTAGCGTAGTTTTTTGGGTGGCAGTAATAGCTTTATGGCATACATACATGTTTCCAAGATTCTTCAATGAAGATAAAGGTTTAAATTCTGTTGTAAATCAAGAAGTAAATGTTTCTACAGATCCAATTTTAGGCAGTTTGGTTAACAGCAATAATTTCAGAAATAGAGATAAATATTCAATGAAAAGTTTTGTTATTGCAGACTTTTCATCTGATAGTAATAATTTCAAACTAAATAAACTCTATACAACAGTAATGATAGGAGTTACTTTTGCAAGTTTTATTTTTCTCACTTATGGATTAAACAGTTCAATAACAACGGTAAGTTAAATGGAATCTATATATGTAATTGTTTTTATTACTTGCTTTGCTTATTTAATTTTTGACTCATTAAAAAATATAAATATTAAATAGATTGCTAATGTTTTTTGCCAGCTAATAAAAATTTTCTTCTTATATAAAAGAATACTAGTGTAGTAATTATCATTGCAGGTGGATGAAATGATATTGAATTTAGATATTCGAAGTAATCAAATGATTTCAAAATTTTTCCTCTTAATTACAAAAAACTATATTCCATTTCTCAAATTTTTATTGATTTAAATAGATCAATATCTTGTATAAAATGCTAGTAAATTTATCTTAACTAAGATTTTTGCGGACAAATTGTGGCCAAATAGTATTTTATTTGTCACGACAAACTTCGCAGAACCAAGCAAATAATTAGATATTGCTTGAAAACCTAGTACTGAACTATGGCTGTTAAGTGCTTTGGGAGCACTAGGTTGCAGGTTCGAATCATGTCGCCCAGATTAGTTATAGCAGCAACTCTCAGAGCCAATATATTATTTATCCAAAAAAGTAGTGTGCCCAAAAAGTTTCCACAATTAAATTTATAAAAAACTTTGGAAAATATTTACAAAAATTTTTTAAAGGTAAATTTTTGATTAAAGAGTTTTTAAAAACTTGAAATCACTTTCATAAAAATCATAAAGAAAACTTAAATCTCCAGAAGTTAATTCTTCTTTGACCCATAATTTATTTTTACTTGAATTGATTTTAGGTACTTCCAAAAATACTTTTAATTTTTTTTTCAAGATTTTGGGTACTTCATGATTAAGTTCATCAAATGGAATTACTTTATCAACTAACAATTTATTAGTTTCACTATCATGTAAAAATTTTACTTGAGGAGAAATATGTCTTTGCAAATCACTAAATTTATCTAATTTAATCACCTTTGATATATACTCCTCTACACTTTCAATTCCGTAAATGTTTTTTGGATTTTTTTTTGGAATTTTTTGAAAATTAATTTCTGACAATATACGATCAACTGGATTTCTGATAATTGAAAATTTAAAAAACTTATCATATTTTTCTTTTGGAATATATCCAAATTTAAAATACTCTTCTGCATAAAGATGTGCGAGCCTTTCGGGACCTTTTTCATTGACCTTTCTCGGACGTAAAAGCAATGGATGTCTATCTTCCCAACAAAGTCCTAAGTCTCTAAGAAAGATATTTTCAATAGATTGTCCTGCACATTTAGGTATATGAATAAATATAATTTTATGCTTTATTGAGATCATCTAAAATTTTTATTGATTAAAGATTAATTTTATAGATATTTAATTTTATGATACCAAATGCTTTGGGAGCACTAGGTCGCGGTTTCGAATCCTGTCGCCCCGACCATTTAAAACCAAGGCATAGAAAGTTTCCCAGGCTTTCTTTTTTATTATTTAAATTCTGTCCTCAATTATTGCGAACAAATTGCTGACAAATATTACTTTATCTATTAAACAGTTTGCATATGTATTCCAAAGATTCTTTGCTTACGTTTCATTTGATTAATATTTTCGTAATTTGTAAATCTTCATAACTTAAATCTTCTTTATAAATTATTGAATTATCAATTTTTCAAATAAAAATTGATTCATTTACTATTATTTAACTAAATCCAAAAATAAATTTCGAAATATATTATATGGAGGAAACAAGTAAAAAAGAGTCTTTAGCATTTAAAGCCTTGAAAAAAGGCAACCATATAGAGGCGGAAATTTTACTTAGAGAAATTGTCTCAAGAGGAACTAATAATTATTCTGTTTATGGTAGCTTGGCAGTTCTAAGTGGGAAAAAAGGAAATATTGATGAAATGCTCGAATGCTTGAAGCATTCAATCAAGCTAAACCCAAAGTACGCTGACGGGCATTTTAATTTAGGCATTATTTATTTAAAAAAAAGGGATTTTAATAATGCCGTGCATTCTTTTTTAAAAACAATAAGTATAAGGCCTGAGGACTCAAATGCTCTAAATATGCTTGGAGTAGCTTTTTTTAAGAAAGGAAATGTAAAATCATCAATTAGTTATTATTTAAAGGCAATAGAATTAAATCCCCAGAACGACAAAATCTACAACAATCTTGCAATTGCATATTCAAATCTAGGTAATCTTGAAGCTGCTGTATTAATTTACTTAAAGGCCTTAAAAATAGATTCAAATAGTTTCTCTACACTTTTTAATTTAGGAAAAATTTATCAAAAAAAAGGAGATTTAGAAAAAGCTTTGGAAACTTTCGAAAAAATATTAAAGCTCAAAAATGTTAATCCCCTGGATTTGGTGTTCAATGAAATTGGAATTACATTACAAAAAAAGGAAGATTTTAATTCGGCTATTAAAGCTTACTTAAAAGCAATTAAGTTCAATAAAAATTTAATCCAGTCATACAATAATTTAGGTTATGCGCAATTTGAAATGGAGGATTTTGATTCCGCTGCCTCTAGTTTTTTAAAGGCAATAAAACTTAATCCCAAAAATGCAATCGCTAGAAAAAATTTAAGTAAAATCTATTTACTCAAAGGAAATTACAATGAAGGATTTAAAAATTATGAATACAGGTATGAGCATTCAAACATAAGAATCCTTCCACATGCATCTCCTAACATTCCTATTTGGAGTGGGGAGGATTCAAAAAGGCCTGATAAGTTACTAATAGTTTCAGAGCAAGGTTTAGGAGATACCCTCCAATTCATGAGATTTTTGCCTTTATTAAGAAAAAAAGATCAAAAGGTTTATTTTTGTGCTCAAGAAAAGCTTCACGGTGTAATTAAAAATTCAAAAATAGATTTGGATCCATTTTCCCCAAATAAAGCAAATAAATTTTCAGAAGGCAAATGGATTCCATTATTATCACTTCCCAAAATACTTAATATTTCTCCAAACAATCAACTTGTAAAATCTACCTATATCTATTCTGATGAGTATTTAATTAAAAAATGGAAAGTATTATTTTCTAAATATGAAGAGAAAATAATTGGCATTCATTGGCAAGGGAATCCGGAAACTGAGCAAGGAATTCATAAAGGACGATCCTTATTACTTAACGAATTTTCAAAACTAGCTGAAAATAGTAAATGCAAATTTTTATCCTTGCAAAAAGGTTACGGAGAGGAACAATTAAAAGATTGCTCATTTAAGGATAAATTTGTTTATTTTCAAAAAGAGGTTAATAAGATCTGGGATTTTGTAGAAACATCATCAATTATTGCAAATTGTGATTTAATTATTACATCAGATTCTGCAGTCGCTCATTTAGCGGCTGGCATGGGTAAAAAAACTTGGCTATTACTTCAGAAAATCCCTGATTGGAGATGGGGTTTAAAAGGGAGCCATACCTTCTGGTATGAAAACATGGAAATATTTCGCCAAGTTGAAAGAAATAATTGGCAGGAAGTAATGAAAAGAGTTTCAATAAGACTAAATAATTTTTTGAATTATTAGATATGAAAAATCTCTCTTTTAAAAAAAAAATTATTAATGCTCCTATCTCAATTGGAGAGCTTGTAGACAAAATTACTATCCTTGAAATAAAAAAAAATAAATTACAAAATTCTAAATTGGAAAATGTATTGAAAGAACTTTCTTTTTTGAGAAAATTAATGGAGAAGCACCAAATAGAAATAACTGATGATTTATTTACCCAACTTAAAGAAATCAACTTAGCACTCTGGAATATTGAGGACCAAATAAGAATAAAAGAGAAAAACAAAGAATTTGACAACACTTTTATTGAATTAGCTAGATCTGTTTACTTTAAAAATGATAAACGTGCAGAAATAAAAAAAAGTATAAATCGATTATCTAATTCTGAAATTACTGAAGAAAAGTTTTATTCAGAGTACTAACTAGTTAAATTTAAATGATTCTAAATCTTAAAACAAATTCAATAAATCTCTTGGCAAGGCAGGAAATTTTTTCATTTCTTCTTTAATAAAATTCTTCATTAATATGCGTTCTTTTTCACAAATCTCCATAGCTTTTCCGTAAATAAATTTTTCTTTATTTGGTTTAATTGGCGGATGTAATATATTAATTTTAAGTTTATCGCATATATATTCAATGGATGCTTCAAAGTTATTTTTCAATTCCGAATAATTTACTAAAACTATATTCGGAGAATTTGTTGCTGAATTTTTCGCATTAATTATGTGTGATGCCCATCTCGCAAAATAATTCGAATAATTTTCTATTTGATATCTTTGCGACTGTCCTTTTGGATTACTTTTAATAAGTTCTAAAGGTGAACTTAACTTAGGTCCTTCCAACCAATTCCATCTATGCAAAAACTTCCAATAAGAAATAAAAACCTCCTCAGGATTTCTATAAATATAAATAACCTTACATAAATTTTTATTATGATCCAATAGACTTAAAGGAAAATGGGATTTGATAATACTGTTAACGCAGAGAGTATTAGATTTATTTTGCCTAATATCTTTCAGAGAAAAAAGAAATTTATTCGTACTTTCCTTTGAAAAAAAATTAACAAAAGAACCTAAAGGCATATAGTCAAAGTTCAAAAATGGATTAGCGGTGTATTCAGTGCATTCTGAAATCGAGTTCATCATAAAATGTGTTCCGCTTCTTTCATGGGAACATACCATTAAGGGGATATTAACTTTCTCAGAACAAGATAATACAAAGCTTGGACCATTGATCCTGTAGTTTACCATTTCAAAAAATTTTTTTTACCTATTTTGTATTTTACTTATTGGGTTTGGTAGGGCAAAAAACTAAACGATCAATAAAAACCTCTAAGGTTCCTTTAACCTATTTACCCTTTTTAGTTTATAAGATATATATAATACAAATTTCTAATAAAATGGTTGATTTTAAATCAGAAAATATGTCAAGTGAAAGCTTTTATCCAGATAGTAATTATTATCTTGAACAGGATAATACTACTAAAGAGACTCAACTTTCAGAAGATCAAATATCCAATATGGGAGAGAATTTTGAATGGCCAAATAGCTACTGGTTTATTGCAGAAAGGACTAATGGTCGGCTTGCAATGATTGGATTTATGGCTGTCATTATTAACTACACCCTGTTTGGTTGGATAGCATATCCAATCCTTTAAATGAGCAATTCTGGTTTTTATAAAAATGGAGTAGATGAGTCCGGATTACATTGGCTTCAATAAGCAGCTTTTGTGGTAACTGCATTTGCTATTTATTTTGGTTGAGCATCTTTCAATCATATTAACTTTTTGCCACTATGACTCTTAAA
>CACBHP010000022.1 GCA_902539115.1 uncultured Prochlorococcus sp.
CATTTCCCATTTCCATTTTTTGAGGTTGCTCCAGTTTTACTTCTTAATTCCCTAACTCTTTGAGATATTTCTCTACTTGATAAATCCGGATCTCCTCTCCTAGCCAAAGATGCTGCACTAGTATTTTGTTTAGAAGCTGATTTGCCATGTTTAGATTGGGCTTCTCTTCTTGCCAAAACAATATCTCTACTTGTATTGGTGATAGGTTTTCTTTTTTGAGTTACCCTTCTTTTGATTTTAGTATTTAGAACTTTATTCTCGGAATTGTCAGAACTCGATAAGCCAGGGTTTTTATCTGGAGTTATTTTAATTTCACTAACTTGGATCTTTTTATTAGCTTCTGTACGAGTTCTATCAGATGAACTTATTGCTGATTTGCCATGAGTTGACATTGCTTTCCTTCTTTCAATTACAAGTTCTTTGCTGGATAAATTTTTAGAAAAGGATTTTTCATTCATTTTTACTGTTGGAATATGTTTTTTCGCAGTATTTCTATTATTAGTATCATTTGAAGATTTTATTCCAGAAATTTGCATATCATCAGATGTGCGAACCCTGTCTTTGGTAGTAGAAGAATTAGCAACAGCTTTTTTTCCACTATCACTCATAGCTTTTCTTCTCTCCAATGCAATTTCTCTACTAGTTTTCATTGACATAACCTTCAATTGTGAAACTTTTTAAAAAGACTTTCTCCAAAAAATTAAGTTCTTATGGAGAAAGATATTAACTACGATAAGTAGCTTTAACGTCCTTGGAAAACTACAAAAGCTGTTCCTTGACTTTGAGTGTAAGCATCGTATCCGATGATTCTTACATGATGGTCAGGGTATGCTCTATGGCATGCCTCTAATTCGCTCACGATCAAGTTAAGATCTTTTTCCCCAAAGAATGGGAGTTTCCAATAAGACCAATAAGTTTGCATACATCCACTTGGATGAACATGCTCAATAACTGGACTCCAACCTTGAGCAATTATGTAGGCAATTTGGTCATATATTTCTTCCTGGGTCATCGGTGGTAAGAAACCGAATGTTTCCAGGGTTGCAACTGTTTGATAGTCGCTTACTGTGCTCTGGAAAGGCATAATTAATCAAAATGTGAATGTAATTACTCGTAAAAACGAGATTTTTATAAGTTTGAGGAGAAAAATCTCCTCAATTGCGAAACTTGAGTTAACCCTGAACATCAAGCTTGTCGACAGTGTCAAACTCGAACTTAATTTCCTTCCAAGTTTCTAAAGCGATAGCTAATTCAGGACTATGCTTAGCAGCTTCCATAAGAATGTCTCTACTCTCTTTTTCGATTTCGCGACCAGCATTACGGGCTTTTACACAAGCTTCTAAAGCAACTCTGTTAGCTGCAGCTCCAGCAGCTGAACCCCATGGATGACCATGTGTTCCTCCACCGAACTGAAGGCAGGAATCATCCCCAAATATCGCTAGAAGTGCAGGCATATGCCAAACATGGATACCACCTGATGCGACTGCAAATACTCCAGGCATTGAACCCCAATCTTGATCAAAAAAGTTACCTCTTGATCTATCTTCGGGAACAAATGACTCTCTTAAGTTGTCAATATAACCAAGAGTTGTTTGACGATCACCTTCTAGTTTTCCAACAACAGTTCCAGTATGTAATTGGTCTCCTCCAGAAAGTCTCAAACATTTTGCAAGAACTCTGAAGTGAATACCATGCTTTGGATGTCTATCAATAACAGCATGCATAGCTCTGTGAATATGCAGAAGCATGCCATTTTTACGACACCAATTAGCTAAACCAGTATTTGCAGTAAAACCACCAGTTATATAATCATGCATGATGATTGGCATATCTAGCTCTTTTGCAAATTCAGCTCTTTCATAGAGTTCTTCAGGAGTGTTAGCAGTACAATTTAGATAGTGACCTTTAACTTCTCCAGTTTCTCGCTGAGCAAGCTTAACTGCTTCTGCAACAAACTCAAATCTTTCTCTCCAACGTTGGAATGGTTGAGAATTGATATTCTCATCATCCTTCGTTAAATCAAGACCGCCTCTAAGACATTCATATACAACTCGACCATAGTTTTTACCAGATAATCCTAATTTAGGTTTGATGGTACAACCAAGTAGAGGTCTTCCGTATTTGTTAAGTCGATCTCTTTCAACTACGATTCCGTTTGGTGGACCACCGCAAGTTTTAATGAAAGCAATTGGGAATCTAATATCTTCTAGACGTAGATGTCTTAGAGCTTTAAATCCAAAAACGTTTCCTACAAGAGATGTTAATACGTTTGTAATTGAGCCTTCTTCAAAAAGATCTAAAGGATATGCAATAAAAGCATAGAAAGCTTCAGGATCTCCAGGAACGTCTTCGATTCGATAACAACGTCCTTTATAAAATTCTAAGTCTGTAAGTAACTCGGACCAAACTGTTGACCAAGTACCTGTTGAAGATTCAGCGGCAACGGCTGCTGCAACTTCTTCTCTTGGAACACCTTCCTGACCTGTACATTTGAAACAGGCTAGTAAATCGGTGTCTAGGGGTACATATTCTGGAGTCCAGTAGGTATCTCTGTACTCCTTTACCCCTGCGTCATACTTCTTACTCATAAGGATAAATTTAGGTCTGTATAGGGAAAATAATTATTGTGCAAAATTTATAAATCTTGCTTTAATTAATTAGTCCTTTTGACCAAGAAATTCACCGTTACCTAGAGCAGGTTCAACTTCTCTATGAGGACGAGCAATAATGTGAGCTGCAACTAAACCGTCGCCAACTCTTTCACAAGCATCAGCACCAGCTCTTACAGCTGCGTTAACTGCGCCTGTTTCGCCTCTAACTAAAACTGTGACATAACCGCCACCAACGAATTCACGACCAATTAGGCGAACTTCTGCTGCCTTTGTCATTGCGTCTGCTGCTTCGATTGCAGGTACAAGTCCGCGTGTCTCGATCATGCCGAGAGCGATACCCATTGTTTCTGTAGCCATTGTCTACTAAATACTAAATGTGGAATGTTCAATTCGAAGAATGCTTCATTAAGTACTTATAAGTCAAGCGTTTTCGACAAAATCTCCATTAATGTTTTTTCTATCATTCATAAGTTAAACTTATCACCCTTGGTACTATTGATATGTCAATACTTATGAAAATTAGTTAGTACATCAAAACATACTGTTGTGTTAAGAAAAAATTTACATTATGTTATTTCCGTACGAGACAGGCCCTGTCTACACAGGTGTGGAATGTTCAACCTTTCCTGTCTCCGTATCAAGCTTTGAAGTAAGATAATATTCACAATAAATTTTTTATTATTTTGAACCTTCCAGTTCTAACTATTGCAAGTGGCAATCAAAGAAAGGTATCTGAAATTTCAGAGATGCTGGATGTTTTGTCTTTAAAGGTTGAGAAGCAACCAGAATATTTAAATGTCGAAGAAACTGGGAAAACATATTTTGAGAATGCACTACTTAAAGCCAAGGCAGCTTCTCTAGAGACAAAAACTTGGGCATTAGCTGATGACTCGGGTCTTGAAGTAGATGTTTTAGATGGTCGACCAGGAATTTATTCTGCTCGATATGCCAAAAATAATGATGAGAAAATTAAAAAATTAATTAATGAACTTTCTGATAGTCCTTATAGGAGTGCAAGATTTATAAGTTGTATGGTTTTGTGCGATCCCTCAGGAAACTTAGTTAAAGATACAACTGGAATATGCTGGGGAGAAATTCTCAAGAACCCCAAATATCCTGATGGGGAATTTGAATCTATTTTTTGGGTTAAAGAAGCAAATTGTGTTTACGGTGAGCTCTCACAATCACAACTAAATAAATTAGGTAGTAGAGGTAAAGCTGCAAAAATTATGTCACCTTTTTTAAAAAAAGAGATAGGTTTAATTTAAAAAGGTTTTAATAATTCTCAATAATTTGAAATTTCATCAATTGCTCTTATAGCAGCTGCTGCTGCTTCTTCTACATCTCCTTCTTTCCCTGCGAGAGTTAATCTACCAAAAGCACCAACTGCCTTCACATCAACAACAGTTATATTTGATGCTTTTTCTGCTTCATTTGCTGCTTTTAAAACATAACCAGCCGGTTCAGTTTCTAATATAAACATACTCATTCCAGATTGAATCATTGATCCACTTCTATTTTGTCTATTTATTAAAACAGCATGATCTGGAGTAATAGCTCGAATAACTTCTGTCCAACTTGTTGAAGGTTTGGTTCTTTTTCTAACTTCACTACCAATAGCATCTAGAACAACATCCCCAGAATGTAAAACAGTACTTTGATCTTTGTGATAAAGAGCAAGAGAGCCAAATGCTCTTTCAACAATCATCTGACCAAGTCTCACATTACTTGCTTTTAAGGCAATATCAGTAACTCTATGCACAGCCATCCCAGGTGAAACTTCCATCCAAAGGCATGAATCTCCGGGTATAGGTAAAAAACCTCTACTAACCGTCCCCATATATGCAGCTAATTGAGGTTGAAGAGAATCCAAAAAAACATATGTTCTCAACTCAATTTGCTCAACTTGACTTGCTTGTCTGGACACCAAAGACTTTTCTGAATCAGTTGTAATAAAACAGCTTGCACCACTGGCCTGAGATTGCACCTCAGATCCTGTGACGAGAGAACTGCCTTTTTTGCGTTCCCCTCTGTTTAAACTAGAAGTTGGTTCCATTGACGCGACTATAACGGATTATGGTTCATTTTTTCTATTAAATTTACTTGCATGCTTTCCACAAAACGATAACTTCAAGTAAAAGATATACATTTTTATGGGAACTTCTCAAAAAAAAGAACCAAATGTTTCTGGTACTGAAAAAGAATTAACTCCTGATCAAACTCTTGGATTAGTTAGCCTAAGCTTGATGCAAAAACTATCTCAGAAAGACCCATCTTTTAGTTGGTTAGAAGAAGATAAAATTGAAAAGGTAAATCTTAAGAACCTTAGAGATAGATTAGAGTTAACGCAATTAGCTATAAATACTGGAGCACCTTTAACCACTTCAGAAGTCACAGCTTTAATTGGGGCAAAGCCCGGGAAATCTAAGTTAGAAAGAGCAGGATTATTAGCAACGAAAATAGCTAGAAATGTATGGAAAATTTCAAAAACAAGTCAAGGAAATTCCTTCTACAGAAATTAAAATACGCCCCAAAAGTTTTTTTCATAATTCCCATTTAAGTATTTAAACATTCATATAAGTTTTTTAAATGTGTTCATTTTGTAAGAGAACTTATTAATTACTTTCTTAAATTAAAAAGTTTATGCAAGCTTGAAATATAAGCTCTTGAAAAATTTTTAATGAGTAAAGTTGAATTTAATAAGGAAACTGGGCCAAGGGAAGTTTTTTGTGGGTTAACTTCAATAGTTTGGCTCCACAGAAGAATGCCGGATGCATTTTTTCTAGTTGTAGGCTCAAGGACATGTGCTCATTTAATTCAAAGCGCCGCTGGAGTTATGATTTTTGCTGAACCAAGATTTGGAACGGCTATTCTTGAAGAAAAAGATCTTGCTGGACTTGCTGACGCTCATGAAGAATTAGATCGAGTTGTAAATGATCTTATTGCTAGAAGACCAGAAATAAAAACTCTTTTTCTAGTTGGATCTTGTCCGAGTGAAGTAATCAAATTAGATCTTGCCACTGTCGCAGAGAAATTAAATAAAAGATTTTTAGGTCAAGTAAGATTCGTTAATTACTCTGGCAGTGGGATAGAAACAACTTTTACCCAAGGAGAGGATGGCGCCTTAAAAGCTTTAATTCCATTAATGGATTCATCAGATGAGGAGAAATTATTATTAGTTGGGACTCTTGCAAATAATGTAGAGGATAGGTTTAAAAAGATTTTTAGAAATTTAGGAATTTCAAATATTGAGAGCTTCCCACCCCGTCAATCGACAGAATTACCAAAGATTGGCAAAAATACAAAAGTTTTATTAACTCAGCCTTATTTAAGTAATACCGTTCGAGACTTAAAACATCGTGGTTGTGAAATAATTTCGGCTCCATTTCCTCTTGGTATCGAAGGAAGTACTGAATGGTTTTTAGCTGCAGCGAAAACTTTCAAAATTAGTGAACTTAAAGTTCATGAAATTATTTCCCCTTTAATTAATAGGGCAAAACTTGCTCTTGAATCTCACAAAGAAATACTTAAGGGGAAAAGATTATTTCTTCTTCCTGAATCGCAACTGGAGATATCTCTGGCAAGATTTTTGCATAATGAATGCGAAATGGATCTTATAGAGGTAGGAACTCCTTACCTAAATAAAGATTTAATGAAAGAGGAGATTAATTTATTACCTGATAATACAAAAATTGTCGAAGGGCAACATGTAGAAAAACAATTAGATCGAGTGAGAGAATCTAATCCAGACTTAGTAGTTTGTGGAATGGGTTTAGCCAACCCTCTTGAGGCGGAGGGAATTAGTACTAAGTGGTCTATAGAAATGGTATTCAGTCCAATTCATGGAATTGATCAAGCCGCAGATTTGGCTAGTCTCTTCTCCAAGCCTTTAAAAAGAAATCAAATACTAACTTCAAAAACTTTAGTAACTCATTAAAAACTATGGAATTAACTCTTTGGACTTATGAAGGACCACCACATGTTGGTGCTATGAGAATTGCCTCGTCAATGAAAGACATTCATTATGTGCTTCATGCCCCCCAAGGAGATACATATGCAGATCTTCTCTTTACAATGATCGAGAGGAGAGGGCAAAGGCCTCCAGTAACCTATACAACTTTTCAGGCGAGAGACCTTGGAGGCGATACAGCTGAATTAGTGAAGAAAAATATTAAGGAAGCAGTTGAACGATTCAAACCCAAAACTCTTTTAGTCGGAGAAAGTTGTACAGCAGAACTTATCCAAGACCAACCTGGAGCTCTTGCGAAAGGGATGGGGTTTGATATGCCGATTGTAAATCTTGAATTACCTGCTTATAGCAAGAAAGAAAATTGGGGGGCATCAGAAACCTTTTATCAGTTAAATAGAACCCTTTTAAAAGAAAAAGTAAGCTATTCAGAGAAAATAAGTCCTCTAAGGTGGAAGGAATTTGGGCGTAGACCAAAAGTCAATATACTTGGCCCTTCATTACTAGGATTTAGATGCAGAGATGATGTAATCGAAATCCAACGCATACTTTCAGAGCAAGGAATAGATACAAACGTAGTTGCTCCACTAGGTGCTAGTCCAGATGATATTGAAAGACTAATTGATGCTGAAATAAATATTTGTCTTTATCCAGAAATTGCAGAAGCATCATGCGAATGGCTTAAACGGAACTTTGGGATGGAATATACAAACACTATTCCAATTGGAATAAAAAATACAATTGAATTTATAAATGAAGTTCATAAGAAATTAGATCTTCCTTTGACGAATAAAAAAGAATTAGAACATAAATCAAAACTTCCTTGGTACTCAAAATCAGTTGACTCAAATTATCTAACTGGCAAAAGAGTCTTTATTTTTGGTGATGGGACACATGCAATTGCAGCAGCCAAAATTGCTAAGGAAGAATTGGGTTTTGAAGTAGTGGGTCTTGGAACATACAGCAGGGAGATGGCAAGGCAAGTAAGAGCTACTGCAAAAGATCTAAATGTAGAAGTTCTGATAACTAACAATTATCTAGAAGTGGAAGATGCCATGAAAAAAGCCGCCCCTGAACTAGTTTTAGGGACCCAAATGGAAAGGCATAGTGCAAAAAGACTCGGCATTCCATGCTCAGTAATTAGTACTCCAATGCATGTTCAAGATGTCCCTGCAAGATATAGCCCTCAAATGGGATGGGAAGGAGCAAATGTGATTTTTGATGACTGGGTACATCCCCTAATGATGGGCTTAGAAGAGCATCTTATTGATATGTTCAAACATGACTTTGAGTTTATTGATGGTCATCAAAGCCATTTAGGACATACAGCGACAAACACTAAGGATATTTTAAATTCTGACGAAAAAAAAGAAACAAATAGTAAAGAAGAAATTATCTGGACTGAATCTGGTAGAGCTGAATTAATAAAAGTTCCATTTTTTGTAAGAGGTAAAGTTAAAACAAATACTGAAAAATACGCAATCTTGAGAGGAATTCCAGAGATAAGCGATGAAACTCTTTACGATGCCAAAGCATATTTCAGTTAATATTTACTAATAAACTATAATTAAGTCATGAGTATTTTCACTCATAATCTAATAGATTTAATCCTAAAAATTCAGTTATAAGAACATATTTCCCGCTTTTAATACAATTAAATACATATTTGTTTAGAAACATATTTCATGTGTATTTGCGCTGTAAGAATATAAATAATAATGTGTTTTAAGCTTTAAATGACAAGTACTATAAATAGACCTCTTGATGGAGAAGGAAGTGTTCAAGTAAAGCAAGATCCAAAAATAAAAATTGAGGAAGGGGCTTTAGTTATTGCTGTGTATGGGAAGGGTGGCATCGGAAAATCAACTACATCATCAAACCTTTCTGCAGCATTCTCAAAATTAGGTAAAAAGGTTCTACAAATTGGATGTGATCCAAAACACGATAGCACTTTCACTTTGACGCACAAAATGGTTCCTACAGTTATAGATATTCTCGAAGAGGTAGATTTTCATAGCGAAGAATTGAGGCCAACCGATTTCATGTTTGAAGGTTTTAATGGCGTAATGTGCGTTGAAAGTGGAGGTCCTCCTGCTGGGACAGGGTGCGGGGGGTATGTAACCGGTCAGACAGTTAAACTATTAAAAGAACATCATTTATTAGAAGATACTGACGTTGTTATTTTTGATGTCCTTGGAGACGTCGTTTGCGGTGGATTTGCAGCTCCATTGCAACATGCAAATTATTGTCTAATTGTTACCGCTAATGACTTCGATTCAATATTCGCTATGAATAGAATTGTCTCTGCAATTAAAGCAAAAGCAAAAAATTATAAAGTCAGATTAGGTGGGGTAGTCGCAAATAGATCAAAAGACACAGATCAAATTGATAAATTCAATGAAAGAACAGGTTTAAAAACTATGGCCCACTTTAAAGATGTAGACGCCATTAGAAGATCAAGACTAAAAAAATGCACCATTTTTGAAATGGAACCTACTGAAGATGTTATTGAAGTTCAAAATGAATATTTATCTCTTGCCAAAAATATGCTTGAAAACGTAGAACCTTTAGAAGGTAATCCACTTAAAGATAGAGAAATTTTTGATTTATTAGGATTTGATTAGTCTAAATTAATCTAATCCAACCAATTGGCTTGTTAAATCATAAGTTTGTTGAGAGGTCTTCGTATCAATTATTCTTTTTGACAACTTTTGAGAGAAAGCTTTTCTGCCGGTTTTCTGACGATTTCCCCAGCTCCAATGGACTGATGGTTTAGCGAATTCGTTATAAGTTGCCACTTGTGCGACCCTCTCTCCTGCCAGTCTTTGTGAAACATATCCTTTTGTTATAAATTTTTGAAATATCGGGAAAAGGAATCTAAATAACCAAGGTGTATCTCTAAAAAGTTTTGTATCAGCAACACATCCAGGATATAGAGAATTTACAATAATCTTCTCTGCAGGATACCTTTTTGATAATTCCTGAACGGTCACCATATTGCAAAGTTTACTATCTTTGTAAGCCTTTCCAGGTCTAAATTTCTTTCCATTCGCCATACTTATTGGAGATAAAAAACCATTTTTGAATCCAGATAAATCTCCCAAATCAGCTGGGGCAGGGATGGGGATCCTTCCTCCAAGTTCTGAATAATTTGCCGTAACGGTCCCTAATACTGTAATTCTTGGCTTGAATACAGTTGATTTTCCATTTAAAACAATTTCTCTTTCAGAAGATAAAATATTTTTAATAAGTAGGTTTATCATAAGAAAATGGCCAAAATGATTTACTGCCATAGAGTTTTCAAACCCCTGCGCAGACCTTTCAGGTCTCTTTAGTCTCGGTTTATAAACTGCTGCATTACAAATAAGAGAATTTATTGGCTTCTTAAATCTTTCTAATATTTCATAGCAACCTTTTCTCACACCATCCAAGTTCGAAAGATCTATTTCTATAAAGTGAACATTTTTAACTTCCTCTTTTGTCAAGGATTCCTCAGCTATTTTTATAGCTCTTTTATTTGATCGATTAACTGCTATAACCTCCCATCCAAATCTTAATAGAGGTTTTAGAGTATTTAATCCAACTCCTGAAGTTGTTCCTGTTATTAGGACTAAACCCTTAATGTTCTTACTCACTAGCAAAAAAATTAATTAAAAAATGAAAAGTAGAATGATCCAAGATCATCCTTATCAACGCCATATTACTCTGATAATGTCCCTAGAAATTATTTGATCCTGATCCTTCATAAATCTTTGCTCACCTTCAGAAGAGAATAAATCATCAAACTTATCTGTTAAAACGTTAAATCTATATTTTTCGTATAAAAAAGAGTCTTCAATTTCCCTTAATCTGGTCAACCTTACTTTAGAATTATAGCCAAGCTTAATCAGGCTTATTATTGCTAAAAGGGAAAAGCTAATTTTTATAATTAAAAAAATCAATGATACAAAATTATCCTGTTTCTGTTGTCTTTTTATAAGTACAAACCCTAAATATTTTTTGTGGAAAATACTATTTTTATAAAAAGATTTTGACAAATTAAGTACTTGATATTTTTACTGAATAAATATTTTCAGTCTTACTTTATTATTACCTAAAAAATTTTAAAATTTCTAATAGAATTTAGTTCCTTCCTAAACTAATTCCTAGTCTTAATGCTAAAACTCCTGCATGCATAACAACTATTAGGCTTAATGCAATAAGATTTATTGTTTGAGTTGGCTCCATGTTAAAAAAATATTTTCTATATTCTCCACCGAAAAGAGAAAATTTGAAACACTATTACAAAATGATGTTACGTAATTAACAAATTGAAAGAAAAAATTTATTGAAAATTATTATAAATAAACTTACAAAGTTAATTTTGGGAATTGAAAATCAGGCTTTAATTTTTTCAACAAATAATTTACCTGGATTTGATCAAATGGCTTTAGATTTAAATTCTTTAGATCAGACAATTTCGAATCCTGAAATAATTTTTACATTGAGGTTCTACTATTGGACTGGGGATTGGCTTTCAATTGGCTATCACCAAAAGGAAATTCCTCTTCATTGGAAAAAATTATTATCAAATGGGGAAATTAATATTGTTAGACGTCCCTCTGGAGGAGGTGCTGTTCTGCATTCAGGAGGTATAACATATGCATTAACATTTAAAAAAACTTACTATAAAGTCTTAAGTTATGAAATGGTAAATAATTGGTTAATTAAAAGTTTTAGAGAATTAGGTCTAAAATTACAATATGGAAATTTACGAAAATCAAGCATTAAAACAAATTGTTTTGGGACTTCATTAATTTCCGATTTAGTTGATCAGGATGGTTTTAAGAGAATAGGTAGTGCTCAATTTCGTAAAAAAGGTGCATTCCTTCAACATGGGGAAATTCAAACAAATCCTTCAAGAGATTTGTGGTTCAAATTATTCAATGAAGAAGCTCCACCAAAAGTAAATCTAAAACTGACAAATGATGAAATAGTTCAACATTTGAGAAATTCATTCCTGAAAAACAAATCAAATATAAATTTCAAAAATATTGCCATAGAAAATAAAAAATAGAAAATTTTAATGACAAGAATTATTAAAGATCTCCTTTCCGCTTCATTGAATTGATTATTCTTGGCAATTCAATTCCTAAGGGATAATGATTTTTAAAGTTTAATTTGTTAACAATATCTGAAGGCAAATTAAAACCTAATTTATTCAATACAAAGTTTCCAATTTTTGACCTATCAATTATCCCCAGAGGGATATCTGCAGTATTGAGAACCAATAAAAAACCTTCATTTGTTTCTTCAAGTTTTTCTACAGTTCTCCATAATTTATCGTTATAAGATACACTTTCAAAACTATCGATTGGTTTCTTAAAATCTCCAACAAAGTTCCTTTCCCATTTTTTTAAGGAAACAGTTTTTAAAATATTCTCATCAACAAAACCGATCCATCTACCATTATTCGTAACAAAAAAATATTTATCAGATGCATCCTTCTTATTTTTTATTAATGTATTAAATTCTGAGAAATTTGAATCGTATTCAATTTTCCTCAAAGGCTTTAATTTGATCTCAGAAACTTTACTAAATTTAAGTATGTTTTCAATTTTAAAAAATTGACTTTCAGATTTTGAAGAATTAACTCCAAACAAGCCCAAAAAAGAAAGAATAAAAC
>CACBHP010000023.1 GCA_902539115.1 uncultured Prochlorococcus sp.
TAATACTCTTAGATTTAATGTTACCAAGTGTTGATGGACTAACTTTATGTCAGCGACTTAGAAGAGATGAAAGAACTTCAAATATCCCAATTCTGATGATAACTGCATTAGGTGGTCTTAAAGATAAAGTGACTGGGTTTAATTCTGGAGCAGATGATTACATTACTAAACCATTCGATCTAGAAGAATTACATGTACGTATAAAAGCATTACTTAGAAGAACGAATAGAGCACAATTGAATTCTAGTAACCAGCAAGAAATACTAAACTATGGGCCTTTAACTCTTGTTCCAGAAAGATTTGAAGCTATTTGGTTTGAGTCTCCTGTTAGATTAACTCATCTTGAATTTGAATTGCTTCACTGTCTTTTGCAGAGGCATGGGCAAACTGTATCGCCAGCATTAATTCTTAAGGAAGTATGGGGATATGAACCTGATGATGATATTGAAACAATAAGAGTTCATATTAGACACTTACGCACTAAATTAGAACCTGATCCACGTAAGCCTATATACATAAAAACTGTATATGGTGCCGGATATTGTCTTGAATTACCTGTTGGTTCTCAAATAGAAACTGCACGGCAAGAGTTTATTCAAGCAAGAAATCCAGGCTTGATAAATTCTGCAGTAGATTAATCTTGTATATCTTCCATTGCAATTTTTAAAAAAGTGATTTCCCAAGACAACCTCGGTTGAATGTTTTTTCTTAAAAGATATTTTAAATTTTCAAGTTTTTTAACTAAACCAATGTTTTTTGTTTTTCTCCACCAAATTGTTTGGATTAAACTGACTAGACAAATCTGTTGATAAATTTCTAATTTTTCAGATATTAATTTAGATATTTCTAATATTTCCAGATTATTTTTCATTGGAGAATCTAATTTACTAATGATTTCATCTGAAAAATTATTATAAATTTCAATATTTTTTAATAATTGATTTGGAGATCCATTTGCAGAGTTTATAAAATCTTCAAATTTTAATTTTGTATTTATTTTTAATTTAGAGGAATCTAAATAATCTTCAAAAATAGATTTTATTTGTTTACTTGAAAAGGATCGAAATCTGATTATTTGGCATCTTGAGATGATCGTATCTAAGAGAAGATTTAGTTTAGATGTTAGTAGAATAAAAATTCCATTACTTGGTTCTTCTAAGGTTTTTAAAAGGCAATTTGAGGCTGCTTCGTTGAGGAGGTGTGCATCAATAATTAAAACAATTTTTTTTTCTGAGTTTATTGATTTCTGACCAAGAAAAGTTTTTATATTACGTATTTGAGCAATCTTAATAATCTCAGATCCACTTTTTATTGTTTTTTCAAAATCAGAACTTCTTGAATTTTTAGTTGCCATAAGTGAATCCGGTTCAATAATTAGAAAATCAGGATGGTTATTGTTGGTAATTTTCTCTTCAATATTCTCGCTTGGTGAAGATTGTTTGAAAATCTCTTTTATAAATTGAAGAGCAGTTTGCTTTTTCCCTAGTCCTTCAGCACCATAAAATATATAACCATTAGCAAATAATTTGGTTTTAATTATGTTGTTAAGACAGGTATTGACCTCTTCATTAAATAAAAAATTATTATTTTTAACCTCAATCATTTTTATCAGAAAAATTGTTTAGTACAGTTTCTTTAATTTGATTAGAAATAGTTTTAATATTTTGTGAGGCAGATATTACTGTCCAGTTTTTTTGTTTGGCAATTATTTTGAACCCTTCACTCACTTTTTCTAAAAATTTAATGCCTTCTGATTCCATTCTATCTGGAATTTCATTTTTTCTTCGGAATATACTCTCTTCTGGAGAAATTTCTAAGAAGAAAGTTAGATCAGGAGATTCTCCTTGACACACAATAGATTCAATATTTTTAATAATTTCTAAATTTATATTTCTTCCATAACCTTGATAAGCCAGGGTGGAATCGGAAAATCTATCACTTATTACCCAATCATTGTTATTTAAAGCAGGTGAAATAATTTTGGAAACGTGTTCAGCTCTATCAGCTGAATAAAGCAATAATTCTGCAAGCGATGAAGGCTTGTTATTTTCATTGTTATCAAGAATCAGTCCTCTAAGTCTTTTTCCTAAATGACTGCCTCCCGGCTCTCTTGTTGTAATTAATTTAGATCCTTTTTTTATTAGACCACTATTAGGCAGCCATTTAGATAGTTCATCTATCTGGGTAGTCTTACCACATCCATCAATACCCTCAATAACGATAAATTTTCCTTTCATTTATTCCAAAGATAAAGCATTAATTACAACTGTTATAGAGCTAGTAGCCATCAATAATGCTGCTATTGAGGGGCTAAGAAGAATACCGTATTTAGGGAATAAAATGCCGGCGGCTATGGGTATAGCAAGTAAATTGTAACCAAAAGCCCATGTTAGATTTTGCTTTATTTTTCTTATAGTTTTTTTTGCAAGATTAAAGGCGTAGGGTAATCCATTTAGTTGATCTCCCATCAATACTATATCTGCATTTGCCTTGGCTATTTGAGTTCCCGAACCAACCGCAATTCCTAAGTTTGAGGATGCCAATGCTGGGACATCATTGATACCATCACCAATCATTGCTACTTTATTATTTATTTTTAAACTATCTATAATCTTCAGCTTCATTTGAGGAAGAAGATCCCATTTTACTTCTGTTTCTTTACAACCAAGTTTTTTTGCTAAAGCTAAGACTGTTTGTTTGCTATCTCCACTTAAAATATTAATTTTAAATTTGTTTTTCCTCAAATCTTGAACTGTTTTAATTGAATCCTCTCTGAGTACATCTCCTAACAAGATAAAACCTAATAACTTATCTTTAATACTTACTCCAATAATAGTATTCGTTTTTGTCTCTTCATTTTCAATGATTTTTTTTGCATAACTATCAATAATTATTCCTTTACTTTGTAGCCATTCAATATTTCCAATATTAATAAGTCCATCAATTGAATCAAGTTCTCCGGAAATACCTCTACCCGAATGGTTGAAAATTTTTTTTATTGGAAATAAACTTAAATTTTGATTTTTTGCCTCTTGAATTAAGGCACCCGCGATTGGATGTCTGCTTTCCTTTTCTAAACTGGCAGCTATTTTTAATAAAAATGTATGGTCATTATTATTTTTATAATCAACAATGAAAGGCTTACCTTTTGTTAAAGTACCTGTCTTATCAAAAATAATGTGATTAATTTTTGAAGCCATTTCTATTTTGTCCCCGCCTTTAAATAAAACCCCTTTTTTTGCTGCTTTACCTGATGCGACCGTTATTACAGTTGGGGTGGCTAAACCTAATGCACAAGGACAAGCTATTACTAAAACGGCAATTGACAATTGAATTGCTAAACTCAGAAAATTCTCAGCATTACTACCAAGTGAACTATGAAGTGTGTGGCTTGAGTTAGTTATGGATTGATTATTATTAATTAATAAGTCAGGCCAAAAGTATCTTGCCCCCTTCCACCAAAAGAAGAAGGTTGAAGTAGCAAAAAGAAGTACAAAGTAAGTAAATTTGCCTGCTATTTCATCAGCAATTCTTTGAATGCGTGGTTTTCTAGCGTTTACAGACTCAATCAGACTTACTAGTTTTGCAAGAGAAGAATCTCCTCCGACTTTTTGTACTTTAAGTCTAAGAGTTGAATTAATATTTAAAGATCCACTAGATAGTTTTTCGCCTTCTTTTACTTCAATAGGTTTCGATTCTCCAGTAATGTGTGAAACATCAACATATGAATTACCTCGAGTAACAATGCAGTCAGCAGGCACTCTGTCTCCTGCTAAAACTTGAATCTCTTGATTAGGTCTTAAAGTATTTACTCTTATTGACTTTATTTGATTATCTTTCGTAAAGATATTTGCCATTTCAGGTTGAAGATCTAATAACTCCCCAATGGATGAACCAGTTTGGTATCTTGCTCTTTCTTCTAAGAAACGCCCAATTAGTATAAAACCTAAAAGCATAACTGGTTCATTAAAAAAACAAGGAAAACCAGTGGCAGGAAATATTAAGGATAGAAGACTAGTTGAATATGCGCTAGTTACTCCAAGAGCTACTAAAGAATCCATATCTGGACGGTTCTGAATAAATGATTTAAATCCATTAATAATTATTTTTCTGCCAGGAAAAAATAGAGCTACCGTTGCTAAAGAAGCGTGAAAAAAAATATTACCTAGTATTGGAAAATCTATATATTGTCCTTCTGCCAGATGACCTAAAACTGAAAATAGTAAAAGTAATAGGGCAAAAGTTAGTTTTTTCCATTGATTATTCCACTGCTTTTTTTTTTCTAAATCTGCTTTATTAATCTTTTTTGAAAAATCATTTATGTAAATCTTTGATGGGAAACCATTCTCTTTTAGATTTTCGAGAACTGTTTCTATTTTTATATGTTTCTTGCTGATTTCAAAATATGCACTTTCGGTGAGTAAGTTTACAGAAACATTGTCAATACCATCAGAATTATTCAAAATTTTTTCAACAGTACTAACGCAGCCACCGCACTTCATTCCTGTAATGCTTAATTGAATGCTCTCCATATTTTTCACGATAGAAGCAAATCTATGCTTGACCTCATTTTTAACTATAATAATAAATGTTATAGACTTTTTAAATAGTTATTTTTTAAATTACTATATTAACTTTATTAGATTTAGAGCAGTGCCTAGTAATCAAAACAGAGACAATTTTATTGATAAAGCTTTTACTGTAATTGCTGAATCCATAGTAAAAATAATGCCTATTGCAGAGAAAGAAAAAAAAGCATATATCTATTACAGAGATGGTCTAGCTGCACAAAATAATGGGGATTATTCGGAAGCATTAGAGTATTACAAAGAGAGTTTACTGCTTGAAGAAAATAAAATTGATAGGGGTGAGACTTTAAAAAATATGGCAATAATTTATATGAGTAACGGTGAAGAGGATTTGTCTATTAAAACTTATGAAAAAGCATTAGTTGAAAATCCTAAACAGCCATCCTGCCTTAAAAATATAGGTTTAATTTATGAAAAAAGGGGAAGATATGCTGAGCAAAATGGCGATTTAGATCAGAGAGATATTTGGTTTGATAAAGCTGCCGAAGTCTGGTCGAAAGCGGTGAGATTATATCCAGGTGGTTATCTAGATATTGAGAATTGGTTGAAAAACTCAGGAAGAAGTTCAATCGATATGTATCTTTAATATTTTTTACTCTGATAAAGAATAGTCAACTGCTTCTTTAATATTGGAAATCTCTTTAATATTTATTAAATTTTGAAAATTATTATTTAGTTCCTCCTCTAATTTTGGCACTACGATATTTTTGATCCCTTGTCTTACCGCCTCTTCTATCTTTGTTCGAAGGTTATTTGATTTTCTAACCTGACCGCTCAAACCCAATTCCCCAATAAAAGAGCTATTAGCCAAAGGAGGAATATTTTTCAAACTTGATAAAATTGATATTGCTACACCTAAGTCAGATGACGGATCATTAATCTCAAAACCTCCACCAGTAGCTACATAACAATCAAATTCAGATAATTTTATACCTACGTGTTTTTCAATAACAGCTAGAATTTGATGTAATCGATTTATGCTAATTCCAGTTGTAGTTCGTCTTGGGTTACTGTAGAAAGTTTTATTTACAAGTGCTTGAATATCAACTGCTAATGGTCGTGTGCCTTCATTTGTAATCGTAGTGGTTACTCCTGAAATATTTTCTTTATTGGTAAAAATTGAACTTGGGTTTTTTATCTCTCGCAAGCCATCTTCAAGCATTTCAAAAATTCCAATTTCAAAGGTTGATCCAAATCGATTTTTTATACTTCTAAGTAATCTATGAGAGGAAATATTATCTCCCTCAAAATTTATTACTGTATCAACTAAGTGCTCTAAAGTTTTAGGACCAGCTAAAGCACCATCTTTAGTTACATGACCAATTATTAGAAGCGCAATATTATTTTCTTTGGCGAGATTTTGCAATTCAGAGGAACATGCTCTAACTTGAGAAACCGATCCTGGCGAACTTTCCATTTCATGATTGTGGATAGCTTGAATACTATCAATAATTGCAAAACTTGGATTTATACGTTTGATCTCTTCAATAATTAGGGATAAATTGGTTTCTGCAAAAATTTTCAGATCAATACTGTTTTGATCTAATCTTTCCCATCTAATTTTTATTTGTTCTAAAGATTCTTCTGCAGTTATATATAGAACTTTCTCATTTAGAGATATTTTTCCTGCTGATTGAAGAACTATTGTGCTTTTACCTATACCTGGTTCGCCTCCAAGTAAAACAACAGATCCAGGTACTATTCCACCTCCAAGAACTCGATCAAATTCTCTAAAACCACTTGTAAATCTTGATATTTTTTTTGATGAAATTTCATTAAAAGATATAGATTTCTTATCATTTTTAATATCTTGACGTTTGGATCTCTTGCTTTTAATTTCTTCTACAATTGAATTCCATGAGTTGCAATTTTGGCATTTCCCAAAGTATTGAGATGTCTCAGATCCGCAATTCTGACAAATAAAAGTAGATAATTTGCTAGACATTTAGTTTCTGCATAAAGTAATGGAACTAGAATGTTTGGGATATTGCCCCTCTACAAGTTAGATTAGGTAAATAATAAATTCTCTTACTGATTAGCTAATAGAAACAAATGGCTCTATCTAGTCAAACAAAAGAAACTATACTGGTCGCAGATGATGAGGCAAGTATTAGAAGAATTCTGGAGACACGTCTCTCCATGATTGGGTACAAAGTTGTAACTGCAAGTGATGGCAAAGAAGCGCTCAAGTTGTTTAAAGATTACGAACCTGATTTAGTAGTCCTCGACGTCATGATGCCAAAGCTAGATGGTTATGGAGTTTGTCAAGAATTAAGGAAAGATTCAGATGTGCCAATTGTTATGTTAACTGCATTAGGAGACGTTGCTGATAGGATAACAGGTTTAGAATTAGGGGCTGATGATTATGTAGTAAAACCATTTAGCCCAAAGGAGTTAGAAGCTAGAATTAGGTGCGTTCTTAGAAGAATCGATAAAGAACAAATCCCTGGAATGCCTAATTCAGGATTAATTTTGGTTACGGATATAAAAATTGATACAAATCGAAGACAAGTTTTTAAAAGTGATGAGAGAATTAGATTAACTGGTATGGAATTTAGTCTTTTAGAGCTTTTGGTAAGTAGGTCAGGCGAGCCATTTAGTAGAGGAGAAATTTTGAAGGAAGTTTGGGGATATACACCTGAGAGACATGTAGATACAAGAGTAGTCGATGTTCATATATCTAGATTAAGATCAAAACTAGAGGCTGATCCAGCAAATCCTGAATTGATATTAACAGCAAGGGGCACAGGATATCTTTTTCAAAGGATTGTAGATATTGCTCCTTTTGACGGTAAATAAATGGGCAAAGAAAGTGTACAAAAAATTAATAAGCCTAAAGCTATAAGAAGATTAGTTATTTGGTACAAAAGAAACTCTGCTGTAACTTCAATAGTAGATACTGCTGCTAGCTCTGCGGTAACGGCTAGTAATGTGGCGGGTAATGTAGTTTCTAGTGCTGGATCTGTTGTCAGCACAGCTAGTAATGTTGCGAGTAATGTGGCAGGTAATGTGGCAGGTAATGTAGTTTCAAGCGCTGAATCTGTTGTGAATACTGCCAGCAGTGTTGTTTCAAATGCTAGTTCAATAGCTAAAAATACATTACAGCCATTAGTTTTTGACCCATTAAAAAGGTTACAAAATAACGATAATATTTTAGTTAGTGTGGAGGAATCTCAATCTAAAAGAATTTGGATTGCAGTTGATGGTATGGGTGGAGATTATGCTCCTGTTCCAATTCTTGAGGGTTGCCTCGAAGCAATAAGTAGATTTCCAATAAATATAAAGTTTGTCGGCAAAATTGAAAAAGTTAAAGATGAAGCAGAAAAAACTGGTTTAGCAGAATTATTAAAAAATGAAATTGATAATAATCGTCTTGAATTAATTGATAGTGGAGACCCTATCGGGATGAATGAAGAAGCTACTGCAGTTAGAAAAAGGAAGAATGCAAGCATAAACGTTGCAATGGATTTAGTTAGGAATAACAAAGCGGAAGCTGTCTACTCAGCTGGTAATTCAGGTGCGATGATGGCTTCTGCCATATTTAGAATTGGAAGATTGAAAGGGATTGATAGACCAGCTATAGGAGCATTATTTCCAACAAGGGATCAAACTCGCCCGGTATTAGTTTTAGATGTTGGCGCAAATACTGACTGTAAGCCATCTTATCTGCATCAATTTGCTCTTCTAGGTAATATCTATGCAAAAGATGTCTTACAAGTAAAAAAACCAAGAATTGGCCTTTTAAATATTGGAGAAGAAGAATGCAAAGGTAATGACTTATCCCTAAAAACGTTTGAATTATTATCTTCTGAAAAAAGTTTTGATTTTGGAGGTAATTGTGAAGGGCGAGATGTATTATCAGGTAGTTTCGACGTAGTAGTCTGTGATGGATTTACTGGAAACATATTATTAAAATTTCTTGAATCTGTTGGAGGAGTTTTATTAGATATTTTGAGATCTGAGTTACCACGTGGAAGACGAGGGAAAGTTGGTTCAGCTTTTTTAAAAAGTAATCTACTCAGAATAAAGAAAAGGTTAGATCATGCCGAACATGGAGGAGCCTTATTACTTGGGGTAAATGGGATTTGTGTAATTGGTCATGGAAGTAGCAAATCTTTATCAGTAGTTAGTGCTCTTCGCTTGGCTCACTCCGCAGTGAAACATGGTGTTATGGACAATTTAAATCAACTGCAAAAGCTTCAAGTTTTAAATTCATAAAACATATTGAGTCAAATTTATGTTTGACTAATATAAGTAACTAAAAAACTCTTTTGGAAGGAATAAATTTTAATCAGATTGGAGTATCATTCAAGGGGAGCGGAAGTTATGTACCTTATCAAATTCTGACTAATCAAAAAATTAGTCAAAAGGTTGATACAAGCAATGACTGGATAAAATCCAGAACTGGCATTTCTGAGAGAAGAATCTCTAACTTAGGAGATAATGTTACTGAGATGGGCTATAAGGCTGCTCTAACTGCTATAGAAATGGCTAATTGGGATATTAAAACGATTGATTTGATTGTTTTGGCTACTTCTACTCCGCATGATTTATTTGGATCAGCGCCGTCCATTCAAGCTAAATTAGGGGCACCTAATGCTGTAGCATTCGATTTAACTGCAGCATGTAGTGGTTTCTTATTTGCCTTAATTACAGCCTCACAATTTTTAAAGGGGGGTAGTTTTAAAAGGGCTATTGTTATAGGAGCAGATCAACTATCAAGCTTTGTTGATTGGAATGATAGAAGAAGTTGTATTCTCTTTGGAGATGGTGCAGGTGCATTAGCAATTGAAGCCACTAATGAATGTGATAATTTAATTGGTTTTGATATGAGAACTGATGGAGAGAGGGGTTCTTTTCTTAATCTCCCATCAAAAAATAATAAGGATTCAATAATTGATAACATTGAATTTTTAAATGGAGGTTTTTCTCCAATTCAGATGAATGGTCAGGAAGTGTATAAATTTGCAGTGAGAGAAGTTCCGATAATTCTTGAAAAGTTGTTTAAAAAAATGAATTATACTTCAGATGAAATTGATTGGCTTGTATTGCATCAAGCTAATCAAAGGATATTAGATTCTGTGGGAGACAGGTTAAAAATTCCTGGAGAAAAAATTCTTAGCAATTTAGAAAAATATGGTAATACTTCAGCAGCAACAATTCCACTAGTGATGGATGAGGCTATTAGAAATAATAGAATTAAACAAAATGATATTATTGCCACAAGTGGTTTTGGTGCTGGGTTAAGTTGGGGTGCAGCCCTCATTAAATGGGGTTAAAAAAAGGAGCATTATGACAGTCGCATGGGTATTCCCTGGACAGGGTTCGCAAAAAATTGGAATGGCAAAACAAATCGAAAAGTTGCCCAACACAAAAGAGAGGTTTAGTTATGCTTCTGAAATATTTGAGAGGAATTTATTTGAAATTTGTGAGTTAAATGTTGAACTAACAAATCCTCTTATTGATTTAAATAACACAAGAAATACACAAATTTGTCTTTTTTTAGTTGAATCAATTTTATTAGATGCATTAAAGGAAAATGGATTTAAACCAACTTATGTTGCTGGGCATAGTCTAGGAGAAATCACTGCACTATATTGTGCGAATGTTTTTTCATTCAAAGATTGTGTTTCTCTAATAAAAAAAAGGTCTCAATTAATGGTAAATGCTGGAAAAGGATCTATGGCAGCAGTAATTGGTTTTGATAGAAATCAACTTGATCTATTAGTAAAAAAAATTGATGATATTGTAATTGCTAATGATAATAGCTCTTCCCAAGTTGTCTTATCAGGATCTACTGAAGCATTAGATAATTTATCCAGAGAAATTTCTTGTAAAAGATTCTTGAAATTAAATGTTTCAGGTGCATTTCATTCGCCATTTATGAATGAATCTTCAGCAAAATTTTCTGAGTATTTAAAACAGTTTCAATTTAAAAATCCCTCTTTCCCTGTTATAAGCAATTATGAACCTACACTTTGTAGTGATCCAAACGAGCTTAAAATTAGATTAGAAAAGCAAATGTGTAATGGAGTGAGATGGCGAGAAACTATGGATTTAATGGCAAAAGATAGTGATCTTCATATTGTTGAAATTGGCCCTTCTAATGTACTCAGCGGTTTAGGAAAGAGACATCTTAAAGATGTAAAAATTTCTCAAGTTTCATCTTCTGATCAAATTTCTTATTAGTTTGTATGAAAAATCGTACTATTCAAAAATTGATCTATGAATTAGTTAGCAAGCTTTTTGTATTTCCTATTTATAAATTTGTATTTAAAGGTAATTTAATAGGTAGAGAAAATATTCCGCAAAAAGATTCCTTTATCATGGTTTCTAACCATGGTTCTTTACTTGACCCTCCTTTGTTAGGCAATGCCCTTGGACGTAATATATCTTTTATGGCCAAGGCAGAGCTCTTTGAAATTCCTTTTCTCGGCTTTATTATCATGGCTTGTGGAGCATATCCTGTAAAAAGAGGAATTGCTGATAAAAATACAATTAAAACAGCATGTAAAAAATTATCAAATGGTAATTGTATTGGAATTTTTATTGATGGCACTCGTCAAAAAAATGGTCGAGTGAATAAGCCCAAACAAGGTGCAGCATTATTAGCCTTTAAAAATCAAAAATTATTATTGCCTGTTGCTATAGTTAATTCGCATAGACTAATAAGATTTAAAAACTTTATTCCTTTGTTTTCAAAAATAGTTATTAAAGTGGGTAAACCTGTTCAACCTCCACAAAGTTCATCAAGAGATGACCTGAATTCTGTAACATTGGACCTTCAAGATAAAATTAATAATTTGATTGGATGAATATTTAGTTAATTGGAGAAATAGGGTAAAGAGGTAAAACTTTTCTCCAGGAATCTAGATTTGAATCTAATAAATTTCTATTTGATAAATCTAATAGTTCTTTTATATCTTCTTTATCATTATAAGAAGCCTCAAAAGAAAGTTCTTTACTCTCAATTTCTTTGACAAATTTTGGTAAAACTGTTTCTCGAATGACTA
>CACBHP010000024.1 GCA_902539115.1 uncultured Prochlorococcus sp.
AAACATCATTATCCTACATTCAAAATGTCAATAAATCAAAACATTGATTAGTAACTTTTTAATTACTCTTTTTCTAGCAGAGACCTGATAGATTTTAGTTCCTCTAATATTTGCACCAGTATATTTTGAGCAGCGGAGGAAGGTGTATTAAAGACCTCTACAGTAACCTCCTTAATTCTTAAAATATCTTTTGCAAATCTTGCTACTTCATTAGGATGAAACTTTAAAGGATCTTTTTGATCAGTTCTAAATTCAGGATTTAATTTTCTTGGATTAAAGCTAGGGTTTAGATTTCTTAAATCTGTATTTGTATACCTATAGACAGAAGCTCTTGATCTGTTAAGGAATTTTTGAACTTCATCAATACCTACTAATTCCTCTTCGCTAGAAATATTAGAATCTATATTTTCCATAGAATTAAGAAAATGTTTTAGTAATAATGAACTTTTAAAAGAGTTTGAACTTCATTACTGAAGAAGTTAGCAAAAACAATATTTTTAGACTAGCCGCGTTGAGGGACTCAAGACACTTTAAATTATTTTTTCATCTTAATTGATAAAATATTATATTATTGAGGATTTTTTTTGCATGCGCGTGACAACCTCATTTCCTCTGGGGACACTTCGTGACACACCTTCTGAAGCTGAGATCATTTCACATCAATTACTTTTAAAAGCTGGGTATATTCGCAGAGTTAACAGCGGTATTTATGCATACATGCCAATAATGCTTAGAGTCATTGAAAAAATATCCGCAATAATAGAAAGAGAACTCAATAGTATTGGCTGCACAAAATTACTATTACCCCAACTTCATCCTGCAGATTTATGGAAAAAAAGTGAAAGGTGGAAAGGATATACTGCAGGGGAAGGAATAATGTTTAATCTCAAAGATAGACAAGGTAAAGAATTTGGTTTAGCTCCAACTCACGAAGAGGTGATCACGAGTATTGCATCAGAGACCATTAACTCCTATAAGCAATTACCTCAATGTTTTTATCAAATTCAGACAAAATTTAGAGATGAAATAAGGCCAAGGTTTGGATTGATGAGAAGTAGAGAATTTATAATGAAAGATGGTTATTCTTTTCATTCTTCAGAAAAAGATCTAGCTTCTTTCTATGAAAAGGTGGGCAATGCCTATGAAAATATTTTTAATTCTTGTGGACTGAAGACAGTAGGGGTTGAAGCTGATAGTGGATCAATTGGCGGTGCTTCATCTAAAGAATTTATGGTCACTGCTGATGCTGGGGAAGATACCATTTTGTTTACTCAAAGTGGTACTTATGCTGCAAATATTGAAAAAGCTGTTTCCCTACCCTCTCAACCTATTCCACTAAAAGATAATAATGTAGAGTGGTTGGAAACACCTCATCAAAAAACGATCCTAGAAGTTTGCGATAACAATAATTTAGACCCTAGTCAGATTATTAAAGTAGTAATATTCCTTGCACAATTTGAAGGTGAATTTGAGTTCCCAATTCTTGCATGCATAAGAGGCGATCAACACATTAATGAAGTAAAGCTTTTTAACTTAATCAATAAACTTCATAATTTCAATCTTATTAATCTTAAAAAGATTGAAGACAAAAATACTATCGAAAAAAATCTAGTTGATTTTCCCTTAGGTTTTATCGGGCCAGATTTAGATAATAAAACTATTAAAGCTAGTTCTAATTGGCATAAAAAATGGACAAGAATAATTGACCCTTCTGCAAGTGAGCTTTCAAAGTTCATAAGTGGTGGGAATAAAGTTAATTTCCATAAAGTTTTTCAAGAATTTTCTTTTGCTTCGAAAGACTATCTAATTGGGGATATCAGGAATGCCAAAAAAGGAGATAAAATAAGCATTAATAATGATGAGGAACTAAAAGAAAAAAAAGGTATCGAGATTGGACATATTTTCCAACTAGGTCAAAAATATAGTGAAAAATTAAATGCAAAGTTCTCTGATAAGGATGGTCAGTTAAAAAATTTATGGATGGGATGTTATGGAATAGGAGTGACAAGAATAGCTCAAGCTGCTATCGAACAGAATCATGATCAAAAGGGGATTTGTTGGCCTATCCAGATTTCTCCTTTTGAAGTTATTATTATTCCAACAAACCTAAAAGATCCTATTCAAAGTGAACTTGCTGAGCAAATCTATAACAACTTTTTAATTAATAAAATTGATGTCCTTTTTGATGACAGAAACGATAGGGCTGGAGTGAAATTTAAAGATGCGGAATTAATTGGTATTCCTTTTCAGATAATTATTGGCAGAGATTCAGTTAATAAAGAAGTAGAACTTTTATCTAGAACAAATAATACTAAGTTTAAAATTAGTACTGCTAAATTGTTGGAAACATTTATTTCCGAATCAGAAATAATGTACAATAAAAAATCTTAAAGCTTATTTTTTTGGGAGCTAGGTTATGTTACTGAAATGGACATCAAAATTATTTTTAAAAAATCTCTTCAAAGCTATATCTTTTTCAATATCATTAATTATTGTTTTTACACTTTTTAGCTCCCCTTCTATAGCTGCAAAAACCTCTATGACAGGTGACTACACAAAAGATACAATTTCAGTTGTTAAAACATTACAAACCGCTGTTGATACTCCAAAAGATTCTCCAAATAAAGATGAAGTAAGAAGTGAGGCTCTTACACTTATAACTGACTATATTTCCAGATACAGAAATAGAGGGATGGTGAATAAAACACAATCATTTACCACCATGCAAACAGCATTAAATGCCATGGCCGGTCATTACAAAAACTTTGCAAGTAGACCTTTACCAGATAAACTTAAGGAGCGTTTAACCAAAGAATTCTCTCTTGCTGAAAAAATGGTTCTAAGAGAAAGTTGATACAATCCATTTACTTTTTAAAAGTAAACCAAGATTTTTGAATATATTAAATATTCGCACAAAAATAATGCTCTTCTAAAATTGGCCAATGTTGTTGTAATCGGAGCCCAATGGGGTGACGAAGGAAAAGGTAAAATAACTGATTTACTTAGTCGTTCGGCAGATGTTGTTGTTCGCTATCAAGGTGGAGTAAATGCAGGTCATACTATAGTGGTAGATGATAAAGTCTTAAAATTACATTTAATTCCCTCAGGGATACTTTATAAAAACACTTCTTGTCTAATTGGTTCGGGAACTGTGGTAGATCCCAAAATCTTGCTTAAAGAGATTGACATGTTAATTGATAATGGAATTGATATCTCAGGATTAAAAATTTCATCAACAGCACATGTAACAATGCCCTACCACCGAATTTTAGATGAAGCGATGGAGGCTGATAGAGGGTCAAACAAAATAGGGACAACAGGTCGTGGAATTGGTCCAACTTATGCGGATAAGTCACAAAGAAATGGTATTAGAATGAGAGACTTGCTCAATAAGGAACGGCTAAAGGATGTGATCGAAATTCCATTAAAAGAAAAAAACGGTCTACTAGAAAAAATCTATGGCATTAAACCACTTAAATTAGAAGATATTCTTGAAGAATATCTTGACTATGGGGAAAGATTATCAAAGCATGTTGTTGACTGTACTAGGACTATCCATGCAGCCTCAAAAAACAAGAAGAATATTCTTTTCGAAGGTGCTCAAGGTACTCTACTTGACTTAGATCATGGGACTTATCCTTTTGTTACCTCATCAAACCCTATATCAGGAGGTGCATGTATTGGTGCTGGTGTGGGTCCAACTTTAATTGATAGAGTAATAGGTGTCGCGAAGGCTTACACCACAAGAGTAGGAGAGGGGCCATTCCCAACTGAATTGCAAGGGAGTATTAATGATCAACTCTGTGATAGAGGCAGTGAATTTGGAACTACTACTGGGAGAAGGAGAAGATGTGGGTGGTTTGATGGAGTTATTGGTAAATATGCTGTATCTGTAAATGGTCTTGATTGTTTAGCCGTTACGAAACTAGATGTGTTAGATGAATTAGATGAGATCCAAGTTTGTGTTGCATATGATCTCGATGGAGAGGAAATAGACTACTTTCCTACAAATTCAGATGACTTAAAAAAATGTAAGCCAATCTTCAAAAAATTAAAAGGTTGGCAATGTTCAACTGCAGATTGCAGAAAACTATCTGATCTACCACAGAATGCTATGAATTATCTAAGATTTTTAGCTGAATTAATGGAGGTTCCAATTGCCATTGTCTCGTTGGGGGCGAATAGAGATCAAACTATAGTAATTGAAGACCCAATTCATGGTCCTAAAAGAGCACTTCTAAGGTAATTTAGTTCCAAATTAATGAAGGAAACCTTTAGACATTTTGAAAATAATAAAACGGTTGATCTCATTGGTCTGGGCAACGCAATTGTAGATATTATTGTAAATATTGAAGATCAGTTTCTTGAGATAAATAATCTGGATAAAGGATCAATGAATCTAATTAATTCTGATGAATCTCAGAGATTGTTAGAAAATTGCAAAGTGATCAAACAAATATCAGGGGGGTCCTCAGCAAATACAGTTGTTTGTTTAGCAGAATTAGGTAATCATGTTCAGTTTATTGGAAGGGTTAAAAATGATCAATTTGGGGATTTCTTTTCTGAAGATATTAAACAAAGTAAAACTATATTTAATACTCCACCAACTATTAAAGGTGCTTCAACAGCGCATTCAATTATTTTGATTACACCTGATGCACAAAGAACTATGTGCACTTACCTAGGAGCATCTATAGAGTTTGAACCAGAAGACATCGACTTTACTGTAATTAAGGAAAGTAAATACTTATATTTAGAGGGGTATTTATGGGACAGCGAATTAGCTAAAAAAGCTTTTATTAAAGCCGCCCAAATTGCGAAACAATCCAATACAAAAATAATTCTTTCATTGTCTGATTCATTTTGTGTAGATAGACATCGTGAGAGTTTCTTGGAATTAATCGATGAATATGTAGATATTGTTTTTTGTAATGAATCCGAGGTGTTAAGTTTATTTAAAAATGATAAATTAGCAAGCTGCCAAGAAGACCTATCTTCCTTATGTGAATTAATCATAGTAACTCTTGGGAGCAATGGGTCTCTCATAGTTAACAAAAATAATGTTGTAATAATTGAGTCAATAACGAAAGGCAAGATTATTGATACTACAGGAGCGGGAGATATCTATGCGGGAGGATTTATCCATGGATTAATAAACAATTATTCCCTAAAAAAATGCGGAGAGATAGCTTCAATTTGTGCGGGAAAAATAATTACGCAATTAGGATCAAGATCGGATATTGATCTTAAAGAGTTAATAAAATAAATTTAATCAAATAGTCTTATTCAACCAATCATAATAATTAATCTCAGCATGGTATTTTTTGTAAATAATTTGAGGGATATCATATGTGGAATTTTCTTTTATGAATTCAATCAAATAATCTTTAAATTCTAGTTTACTTTTTATTGTGATTTCAAACTCTTTAGTTTCTTCAATATCATCATCCCACTTATAAATTGAAAAAATTTGCTTTATCGAAACACAAGCTGCAAGTTTATTTTGTATTAGTAATTTAGCCATTCGTAAAGCATTTGCATTACTTGATTCAGTTGTGATCAAAACTAATACTTCCATAATGAATTAAACATCAATATTTTTTAATTATGTGATTTATCAAATTGTGATATTGATCAAAACAGTAAGAATAATCATTTTTAACTTTCGGCCTTTTAACCAAAAATAACTTCATTTTACTTCCAGAAACTATACTCTCCCAGTTTTTCTGAGAATAACTTCCAGATTCTCTGCATAGAACATAATCTATCTCCCAAAAATCACAAAGTTTTTTTTCTAAAATGCTTTTATTATTTTTACTCGGTTCAAGTATCGCTATGTTTGAATTTTTAATACATGATCCAAAAGCTTTAGTTATACTCTCATACGTTGGAAGTACTCTTGTAAATACATTTGCTTTACAATTAATGTAATAATTAGCTGTATCGTTAAGGAATCTTGATCCTATTGCCAGAAGAATATTCTTATTTTCTATATCAACATTATTTATATCTTTTAAATCATCAATATAAAAAAAATTATTGGTATTATTTATTAGAGATTTCCTCTCATATAGTAAGAGAGGCATATTAATCTCTTTACATGCATTATTAAGATTTTTAGAAATTATTGCGGCAAACGGATGAGTAGCATCGACAACGCATGTGATTTTATTTTGATTTATGAAATTAATTATTTGATCTTTATTATTTAGTTTGCCCGTAATGATATGTAACTTTGGATTTTCAATATAAGCTTGCCCTGCTTTATAAGTTAAAACACTTGCAAAGACTGAATAATTAAGTTCAAGAAGCCTATTAGCTATTACAGGTCCATCCGAAGTTCCTGATAGGATCCAAACATTTTTATAGCAATTTTCTTGATTCTGCATCAGTATGTCTTTAATTAAATATTAAGTAATGAATCATTGTTTAATTCAGGCGGTAATTAATAGCGCACCCCAAATGAGGTATACAAAAGAAAACCAAACTCCAATTGCAGAAATGATTGTTAATTTTAAAGGATTACGTAGTGAAGATCCAAACAGAGATCTCAAGATTATAGGATGGGGAAATATTGCCCAAGAAATGATAGATGAACTAAAGGAAGGGCAAAATATTGTTATTGAGGGACGTCTAAAGATGAATTCTGTCACTAGAAAAGATGGAACAAAAGAAAAGCAACCAGAACTAACAGCTTCAAAGATTCATCAAATATCGCCAGTTGAGGTTTTTAATTCTGATCAAAAAGAAAATAATGAGTCAATTGAAAATAAAGAAACCACCAAAAAATCTAATTGGGATAGTTCACCTTTAGTACCTGAAGTTGACGAAATACCTTTTTAAATCAAATATCAACATTAATTTCTTGAACACTTATAATTAATTTGCTTATTTTTCTTTCAATAGCGGCAAGTTCGCTTCTGATTTCTGGCCATTTACCCTTATCAAGATTTTCTAGTAGCCATGCTCTATCTTGATTAAGTTTAAAAATTAAATCCCCTTGATTTGCAGTATTAGGATCTTGCATAATACTTGTGAGCCATTTAAAACTCATTCTACTAAATCAAAATGAAGAAATACTATTCGCCTGGAAACTTAATCGTAACCGCTGGGGGTATATTAGCTTTTGTTGGAATGACTGCTTATTTTACAGATTCAGTGAATTTAAGTGTACCTACTTTTTTTTATGGAGTGCCTATTTTTCTAATTGGATTAGGCTTAAAGACTTCCGAAATACCTCCTGTTGAGTTATTTGACAAGACAAATTTTGCGACAAATAAATTTAATAGACCAAAAGAATTAACAGCACTAGTTAAAGATGTTACAAGATGGAGGTATGGGATAAAAGCTCATCTTGAATCGTCATTAGAATCTTTAAATTTGTGGGACGAGGATAACCCCCCTCAATTAAAAGAGATAGAAGAAATTACAAAGGAAGAAAAAAATGGTCTTAGAATGCGTTTCGAATTAAACGCTGTCCCGATAGAAAAATGGATTGAAAAACAAGAAAGATTAAACAGGTTTTTCGTCAAAGGTCTTGAATCAGAATTTATTATCGACGATAATAAAAAAGAATTTGATTTTATTCTCTTTTATTGAATATAGGGATATATTTGTAAAAACCTAATTTCTCAATTCAATCAAGTTTTAATAAATTTTAATAATGAATGATTCTCAAAGAGTATCAATATTAAGCGAAGCACTTCCATATATACAAAGTTTCTCGGGTAGAAAAATTGTTATCAAGTATGGTGGCTCTGTTATGGAAAATGATAATTTAAAAAATGCTTTTTTTAGAGACATAGCACTTTTATCAACCGTTGGGGTTTGTCCGATAGTAATTCATGGAGGTGGACCAGAGATTAATAATTGGTTAAATAAATTAGAAATATCTCCTAAATTCGAAAATGGATTAAGAATTACTGATCAAAAAACAATGGAAATTGTCGAGATGGTTCTAATGGGTAGAGTTAATAAACAAATTGTAAAAGGCATTAATAGAACTGGATCCTTAGCTGTGGGAATATCCGGTCTTGATGGCAACTTAATTCAATCTAGAGAACTAGGAGATGGTAGCCATGGGTTAGTGGGAGAGGTTACAAAAATCAATCCTGAAATATTAGATCCTCTTATTTCTAAAGGTTATATCCCAATTATTTCTAGCATTGGATCAACCTTGGAGGGTATTTCCCATAACATAAATGCAGATTTTGTTGCTGGAGAAATTGCTGCTGCAATAAATGCAGAAAAACTTATTCTTCTTACTGATACTCAAGGGATTTTAAAAGAAAAAGATAACAAAAATAGTCTTGTTGAAAAAACTAATCTCAAAGAAGCAAGAGATTTTATTGATAAAAAAATTGTAACGGAAGGTATGATTCCAAAGACAGAATGCTGTATTAGAGCTTTAGCCCAAGGAGTCAAAGCAGCTCACATAATTGATGGAAGAATAGAACATTCATTACTTCTTGAGATTTTTACAAATTCGGGAATAGGTACAATGATAGTAGCCTAATCCATGAAAACTTATGAGCAAGTTTTAGAAACAGTAGAACTTGCTTTAGCTAAAGGTGAGTATCATTATTGCATTGAATTTCTTTTGCCCATAATCGAATCATTTTCTTTATCAAGCAAAGAGGGAGTAAATTTAAGAACAATCTTAATTACTGCTCTTTGTGGTATCAATAAAAAGGAGGAGGCTAAAAGGTTTTGTAAAGAACTTCTAAAATCTTACGATAATAAGACGAGAGAAAATGCAAAATATTTGATGGAAGTTATAGACTCTCCTGACATTAAAAAGCCAGAAAATTGGAACATACAGTTTGAAAGCGACCCATCACTCAATAAAAAATCTCTTAACTCACTTCGCAAAAAAAGAAAAGTATTGAAGAAAAAAAAATTTATTAATGTAACTGAGATACCAACTGGTAAAACAAAACCCTTTCAGAAAGGCTTCTCACTGATCATTTTTTTAATACTATTATTATTAATTCCACTTTTAAGTGGCTGCGTTAAAGTTGAGGATACCCTTGATCTTAGTGAACTTGATTCAATAACCAATAATTTAGTTATAGAAAGTAAATACATAAAGAAATTTCCTTGGCAATTAAAATTTGAAGAGAAGATGAAAGATATTTTTCCTGACGCAGAAATTGAACAAGACGAATCAACCTTTTCTTTGAAACATAAAAATCTCAATTTAAAAGATACAAAGCAAGTTCTTCAAATCACACAAAATACAGCTGGAGAGTTAGCGGGAGAATCAACAAATATAGAAATTAATACTACACAAAAAAACTTCATTTTTTTTAAAAAATACTTTTACAGGTTAGATTTGGATCTAAATTCTATTCAAGGTATTGATAATTTAGAACTCATTTTCAAAATTATTCACCCTAATAAAGCTATCCTTACTAATAAAAATAATTCAAATTTAGAAATCACAAAAAATCTAATAATTTGGAATTTAAATCAAGGGCAGATAAATAGTCTTGAATTTTCTTTCTGGAGCCTCAACAAACTTTTGATTGGGTTATCTACTATTTTAATAATTATAATATTTGCTTATTTATTAAGATTCTATAGATTTAAATTGGGTTCAGATTTACCTCAACTTCCATCAAAGTAATTACAACTCTGCTGGATTAACATCTATTGTTAAAAAAACATTTTTTGGAATAAGTTTCCATAATATTGATCTTTCAGGTAAAGGTATCTTAGTTCTTTCAGGACCATGTATTAATATCTGCCATCTAAATTTTTTACCGACTTTAGCAATTAAACTAGGAGCAGGACCAATCAGTTTCCAGTTCTTTTTCTCACAAAAATTGAGTAGATATTTTGCTAATTTTATTGCAATTGACTCAGTTAATTCATAATTTTCACCTGATAATTTAAGAAGGCAAATCGTGCAAAATGGAAATAAATTAGCATCTTTTCTCAATTTCGAGTTTTCACTTAAGAATCTTTCATAATCTCTTTTCTGAAGATACGAAATTACCGGGTGGTTAGGTTTATATGTTTGAAAAATTACTTTTCCTTTTTTTTGAGCCCTGCCTGCTCTGCCAGCTAATTGCAAAAACAATTGTAATGATTTTTCTTCCGCCGAAATATCTGGGCGATGAAGCAACCCATCTGCTGCTATAACTACTGAAAGAGTAATATTGGGGATGTCAATTCCTTTTGCCAACATTTGAGTTCCCACAAGAATATCAGCATCGCCTTTAGAGAACTTTGAAAGAATATCTCTATGACCATCTTTCCCTGAGGTAGTATCTCTATCAAAGCGAAGTACTCTTAAGTCAGGAAATTCTTCATTTAAAAACTCTATTACCCTTTGTGTACCAATTCCAAAAGGCTTAAAGGCAGTTGAATGACAATCTGGGCAACGATTGATCAATCTCGATTTATGATCACACCAATGACAACTTAACCATTTTTTTCCTTTTGAACCGAGATGCACTGA
>CACBHP010000025.1 GCA_902539115.1 uncultured Prochlorococcus sp.
AAGCCAAAATCTAATTAATTAATACTATCTGCATCCCCACTTAATAAGAAAATTATCGCTCCTAGTGCCATTGTTGCTACACCCATATAAGGGTATTTCTTAATTCTTGATTTTGTAATTGGAAGCCACGAAAGGTATCTATCAGATTTAATTAATTCAATTTTTTTTTGTCTAGGTGGTAATCCTAATTCTTCTCTTCTTTTAGCTTCGCCCATAATCTTAAATTTGTTTATGTATCAATATTAAAAATTATGTTCAACACCTGCGAATTAACTTTATTAAAAACAGAGGTCCTGTATAGATAAATAAATTATTTAAAATTTATTTAGCCTTCTTTAAATATAGATTCTTTGTATTTGCCTGATCTGATGTAAATAACAAAATTAATATAGTTCCAACTAGAAATGAAAAAATCATTGTCAAACCAACAACTTCAACCATTTCGCTAGGCAGATAATTTAGAAACATAATCAATAGATCTCTTATCTTAAACTTAGCAATTGTATTTTTTATGTAAAGTAAGTATTCCTCCTTAAATTTCAAAAAGAACTTTCTGAGACTTTTTAATCTTTATTTATTTTTATTTGCGGGATAAATATAGTTCTAGCCGATTACAATTTTCTTACTTAGATATTCCTATTTTCTTAAGCAATTTCAGGTAAGGCAAGGCCCAATTACCAAAGGTAAAAGAGATTGTCGTATGTTTTGTAGTTGATAATAATGTTTTAGAAAGTATAGAGGCTAATTTAGAAAATATCTTAATAGTCTCTGCTTCTGGATTATCCATATACAATTTTTTTTTAATACCTCGATCTTTCTTTTGGGGCAAATAATTTTCTATACACCATAAAACTTGATCTAAATTTGATTTATTGGGTGAGGTTTTAATTTGTTTATTTTTATTTTTAAACATATTTATTTGCCTCTTAATTAATGAATTAAATTTGCCATTTATATAATTTAAATCAATATTAAAAGCATCAAAATTATATTCTTTTTAATAATCGATAATCGAAAAAATAAATTAATAATTATGTTGTTTTTATAAAAATAAAAAAAGAGAAGGATAAAACCCCTCTTAATTGATCAGTTTCAAAAAAGAATTTAATTTTTTGAGTCTATCAATTTCATTTCTTTTTGTGTTTTCCTGATTCTTTCTTCAAAAACGGATCTTCTTTATGGAGTAACTTCTCCACTTTTAGCAGCCAAAATTTGGGCTTCATATAGCCTATTGGCTCTTTTGATTTTTTCTCTTATTTGCAAGAGGTTATTCATGGACTTTTGCAGTTAATGAGAATCCCTTTCCATACTCCCATTTCATGCGTCCAGAGATATAAACTTGGATGAACGTTAGTGGACGATAACATCTTTAAAAAAATTCCGCGAGAGTAATTTTTACTAAATTTTTCTCAAAAAAAAATATTGAATAGACAGTATAAATAAGGTTTTAATATTTCTTAAATTAGGTTAAGCAAATTGTTTGCGACCCATCATTATTATCCTGAACCACTATTTTTTTATTTGGGAAAATATCTGATAATATTCTTTTCAAATTTGAATTATCTGAAGGAATTATATTACGCATATTTTTTGAATTAATTTTCCAATTTTCATCTACAAATAATTCTTTATCATCACCTTTTTCATTATCCAGTGATGTCTTATTTAGAATCTTAATTAACAGTTCTGAATCATAATCTTTAAATTCTTCAAAGCCCTCTTTAAAATTTTTAATCATTATTTTGAAATCTAATGTTTTTAAATCTTGCATAAGAAATTTGAATATTGCAAGGTATTAATTACCTAAAATTTCTCTTAAGATAAAAAATCCGGATGCAATTAAAATAATCTTCTTTAGAAAATTTAGTTCCAAAATAGCTAAAGAATGATATTTAAAAAGATTAATTAATCATTTACAACATTTATTTACTTGTTAGGTTGCAATTAAGGGATTCAGAAAAGATGCCAAGAGTAATTCACAAAAAAATTAGACTTTTAAGATGGTTAAACTCAGGCATGATACTACCATTTATCATTATGGCTGCATCCTCATCAATCATTCTTTATGGTGTTTTATTTATCCTAATAAAATAGTTTTTTTAATTTAAGCAGCTAAGTTTTCCTCAGATTTAGACATAATTATTGCAGCTTTTTTTAATAAACTAACTACTTCTTTTCTTCCAACTGCATTATCAGCTTGACGCATTATTTCATCATATTTTTTATTTATTTTTTTCATAAATAGTTTTAATTTAATTTAAAATTACAACACCATATGATGGTGTCAATTGTAAATAATTCTCATATATTATTTCTTTGATTATTTTTTCACAATAAAAATTGCTCATTTATTATCCTTCAAGTTTTTTTAATTGATGATGCCAAAAGATCACAAATATAAAAATTAATCATCCTTTTAATCAAGCTATATTGAAGGATTTGAAAATATAAAATAAACCTCCGATTAGGATCAATATTGCAGCTCCATAAAAAAGAAAAGGGATAATTGGATATTTATACAATGTAGACCTTACTTTTTGTTGTATAGCTTTTTTATCAATTTGAGGCAACTTTATATCTTCAGTTTTTTCTCTAGGCGGAATACCTAAATTTTTTCTTCTCTTTGCCTCTCCCATAATTAATACTGAGGTATTCCCATACATTTTAAATAATTCTTATCAGCTAAATCTAAAATTTGATTCCATTCTTCATGAGATGTTTCCAAATTATTTTTAAAATCTTTTTCAAATTTAAGCATACATCTTTTTTCTATATTTTCTGGAGAATTATAATTTCTTAAAAAAGAAACACTCAAATACGATAATGACGAAAAAACTATAATTATTTTAGCAATCCTAAAATTATTCATATCTTAAATTATATTGCCTTATAAATAAATAAGGTACTTGTTGGTTTTATAATTAATTTAATCTCTTAAAAACAATTATCAAATGATAAATTCGGTGAATTTTAACCATTTGCCTATTCAGGATTTGGTTGTTTCAGGGTTAATAATATTTATAATGTCGACGATTATTGCCAATATTTATGACCCATTATTAGGAATAACTTATGCATTTGGGAATATACTTACTCTTACTTTTTTGAGCTGGTTATACAAAGAGACTTGGAGTGATCCAAGGAAATAAATCTAATTAAGACAAAAGATAAATAAAAAACTACTTCTGTATTTTTAATTTTGAAGAATACTTTAAATTAACAATGTAAGTTGCAAAAAGAGAAAGTATCAAAAAAAATAATAAGCTTTCCAAGGTAGATTGGGGCATAACCATGAGTAAGACTAAAAATGATATATCTTTAAAGAAACGAATTCTGAAAAAAAATCAACCCTTTCATTATTTTTTTCTCAAACTTATAAATTTAATTGTATTGTAAAAACTCTGAAATTTTAGAATAATTTTAATTTGAAAAATATTTTTCTGCCCTCCTAAAGGCTTTTATTGCTCCTTTATAATCAAGACTTTTTAATTTTTTCTTACTTTTTTGTTCCAGCATTTTTACTATTTCATTTCTCTTTATTTCATCAATTTTCAGCTTATGATCAAATATAAGATCAAATTTTGAGGAATACAATCTTGATAATTCTTTTCTATATTTTTCAATAATTTTTTCATCACAAGATTTGGATTTCAATATTGCATTAGCCTTCATTTTGTCATCTATTGCCCCTTTAAAATTTCCTATTTTAAATTTCTTTTCACTTGATCTAGTTAGCTTAATAATATTTCCCAATATCAATTCATAAGAATCTTTCATTTATTTATCTGACCCTAGGTAAATACTATCAGAATAAAGAAAAAACAACTTATTTTTCAATGATCAAATTCTTTAATAATTAACCAATAACAAGTCCTTTTTCAAGAAGTAAATCGAAAACCTCCACACTTTTCGTTTTCCCAAATTTCGGGGGCTTATGTAAATCTAATATTTCAGCAAGGCACATAATCCAATAAGTATCTTTTTTTAAATTTAGACCTTCGCAAATATGGGCGGGAGCCGATTTAAAACAGCCAAATTCTGTTGATATATTAATATTCATGATTTGAGTTTCAATTTCCAGACTTAAAAGTTCTATTTCTTGCTCAGAAAGGGATGTTCCAAAAGAATATGATTCAATTAAAAGTTGATAATTCATAAATAATTTATTTTTTCAAGAAATCCATCGAGTTATTTTTGTACCCGCATAAATATGCCCTGAAGCTTCAACAATAGGTTTTGTTTCAGGATTCATAAAAATATCGTATAGAACATTTTCTGGTCCTTGAAAAATTACAGTTGCCCTTTGAGGATCATTTAATGATTTACCAATATAAAATGTTTTAACTCCCATTTCTTTAAACATAGACTGCTGTTCCTCAGCATTCATATGAGATTCATATTGTTCAAAAGTATTACTTAGTTGAAAATCTAGAATAGTGGTCTCAGTAGTCATGGTAGTAATAAGATATTTTTTAAATTTTAAATCTTTTTGCAAAAAAAAAATTGAATAAAGATTAGTTTTTATTAAGCAATGTATTAACTAATTTTTATTTATGAGTTATAAATCAACTATAAAAAACAGATTTTAATTTTGGACTCAAAAATTTCTTCAAGAGAACAATGGACTAGTAAGTTGGGATTCATTCTTGCAGCTGCTGGTAGCGCAGTAGGTCTTGGTAACCTTTGGGGTTTCGCCTACAGAGCCTCTCAAGGTGGAGGTGCTGCTTTTGTACTTTTATATATACTAATCGTTTTAATAGTATGCCTTCCGGTATTTGTTGCTGAAATGGCTTTAGGAAGAAACGCTACTGCCAGCACATTGCTTGCACCAGTAAAGTTAGCTGGAAAAAATTGGTATCCATTAGGAATTCTTTTCTTTATAGCTCCGTTAGGAATAGCATCATATTATTCAGTCATAATGGGGTGGACCGCAGATACTTTGTTCCATTCATTATTTATTGGATTACCAAAAAATTTAAGTGAAGCAGAAACTTTCTTTGGCTCAATTAGTAGTGGTAGCAGTGTTTTATTGGGGCACCTATTAAGTCTAGTTCTTACAGCCATAATAGTTTCATCAGGGATAAAAGAAGGAATCGAAAAGGTAACAAGATTCTTTATGCCTTTACTTTTTATAATTCTTCTATCACTAGTAATATGGGCGACTTCACTTTCAGGCGCATGGGAAGGATATAAAACATTTTTGTTTAAATTTGACTTTGATGAATTAAGGAATCCTCAAACTATAAGAAATGCTTTCACGCAAGCTTTCTTTTCTTTAAGTTTAGGAATTGGAGTTATGGTGACTTATGCTTCCTATTTAAATAAAAAGAGTAATCTTCCAAAACTTAGTGTTGGAGTTGCTTCATTGGATACTTTGGTGGGTCTTATGGCAGGACTTATTACTTTTCCGATTGTTTTAACATTTGGTTTAAGTGATGCTATTTCTGAATCAACAGTTGGTGCATTATTTATATCAATTCCTACAGGCCTTGGTTCATATGGAGCGGTTGGAAGAATTGTAGCCGTTGCATTTTTTGCACTAGCTTATATTGCAGCAATAACTTCCTCTGTTTCATTATTGGAAGTTCCAGTTTCCTCTTTAATGGATAAATTTGGTTTTAAAAGAGAAAAATCTGTTTGGCTGATAACTCTTTTCTTATTCTTAGCAGGCATTCCTTCTGCATTAAACTTAAACATTCTTGGAACTATTGATTCGATTTTTGGAGGTGTATTACTTATCTTTGGTGGATTCTTGGTTACTTTCTTTATGGGATGGGTAGTACCTGGAAAGTTTAATGAAGAACTTAGTGATTCAAAAGTTGGAATCAAAACGACACGTTATTTGAAATTCATGACAAGATGGGTTGCGCCTCCAATTATTGGTTTTGGACTATTTATTAGTGTGTTTGATTTGCTTAAAGGCTGGGTAAGTTAAAAATAAATAAAATTATAATTTATAAAATTGAATAAATTTACTGCGATATAGTGCGGAAATAGGGGGAGGGGTGCAAGTCTAAAAAAGATAAAATAGTTTAACTTTTTCGCATTATTTTTGATCAAACTCAAAAAAATATTAGTCAATAATTAAGTATTTGCAATGGTTATTAATTAAAAAATTGATAAGAAGACTAAGTGCTTTGTTTTATTACCAAAGTCTAAATATTTTTCTCAAGAAAATGTTTTACTGCGGAACCTTTTTTTAATGAAGTATTAAAATTTAACTTATATTAAATCTTAAACGTATCGGCAAAAACCATCCCTAATAGAATCTATATAAAATAAATTTAGGTGTTTAATTTAAAGGAATTAGAGCGCCTAAAAGAATAGATAACAAATTTGATGTCAACCAAATCTAATTCATTAAAAGGAATGCTTACAGAAAATTTTTCCGAATTTTCTCAACTATCTGACTATTCTTTTATGAATTCTCTTAAAGCAGATCCTGAATCAACAAAAGATGGAAATGATCATAAGCCGCGTTCAGTATATTCAGGTCATTACGTACCAGTTGTTCCAACTGCTATTCCAGAACCAGAATATATTTCCCATAGCAACAAACTTTTTAAAGAACTAAGGCTAAGCTCAAATCTTACTAAAGACCAGAATTTTTGTCGTTTTTTCTCAGGTGATATTTCTGTTGCTAATTATCCAATGAGTCCTGTTGGTTGGGCAACAGGTTATGCATTATCTATTTACGGGACTGAATATACCCAACAATGTCCCTTTGGCACTGGCAATGGTTATGGCGATGGCAGAGCAATTTCTGTTTTTGAAGGTTTATTCAATGGGAAAAGAATGGAAATGCAACTTAAAGGAGGAGGTCCAACTCCCTACTGTCGTGGAGCAGATGGTAGAGCTGTCTTAAGGTCTAGCGTTCGAGAATTTCTCGCACAGGAATTAATGGATGCCTTGGGAATCCCTACCTCAAGATCTTTAACACTTTATGTCTCGCGTTCAGAAATAGTTAGAAGACCGTGGTATTCCAAAGGGTCTAGATATTTTGAACCTGATATCATGATTGATAATCAAGCAGCAATTACTACGAGAGTCGCTCCATCTTTTTTACGTGTAGGCCAGATTGAACTTTTTGCAAGAAGAGTTCGCGATAATGCGCATGATGAGGCCCTCAATGAACTAAAGATGATAGTTCAACATCTAATTAACAGAAATTATAAAGATGAAATTGAATATGAGATTTCGATTCAACGTAAAGTGATAAAACTGGCTTCTTTATACAGATCAAGACTTATATCACTTATAGCCAACTGGATGAGAGTTGGTTATTGCCAGGGTAATTTCAATAGTGATAATTGTGCTGCTGGAGGTTATACCTTGGATTATGGCCCCTTTGGATTCTGTGAATTATTTGATCCAAGATTTCAACCATGGACAGGTGGAGGTGAACATTTCTCATTTTTTAACCAGCCTTCTGCAGCGGCAATCAACTTTAAAACATTCTGTTCCTCTCTTAGTCCGTTACTTTCACAAAGCAAACAAGATCAAGAAAAGTTAGATCAAATCGAAAAAGACTTTTCTGAATTAATGAATAAGGAATTGATGAAAATGTGGGCAAACAAGCTAGGTTTAGAACATTACAACGAAACTCTAATAAATGAATTTTTTAATCTCATGGTCATTTCAAAAGCAGACTATACAATTTTGTTCCGTAAACTCTCTGAAATCCCTGATAACTTAGATTCTTTAAAAGACTGTTTCTATTTACCAATTAATGACGAGCTCAATAATAGGTGGGAAGTATGGCTTGAAAACTGGCAATCAGTGTTGAAGAAAGAGGGAAATATTAAAGCAAAATCGGCATCAATGAAATCCCTTAATCCAGTCTATACTTGGCGCGAATGGATGGTTGTTCCTGCATATGAAGAAGCTGAAAAGGGAAATTACAAGAAAATAAAAGAGTTACAGGATATCTTTAGCAATCCATATGTAGAACAACCCGCAGAAATAGATCAAAAATATAATCGACTAAAGCCAAGCCAGTATTTTAACTATGGAGGAGTATCTCATTACAGTTGTTCTTCGTAAAAGGTAAATCCTAAAAATGCAGATTGAATAACTTAGAGAAAATTTTATTCATTTATGGCCGTAGGCATTCCAACTACTGATACAACTCCCACATGAAGTATGGCCGGCTTCTTTCCAACATTTTTCACAAAGTGGGGGCCCCCATTATTACTCTCTATAAATGCATCACCCGCTTTGAAGAAATTAATTTCTTCACCCCTAACATGTTTTAATCTTCCTCTGGTGACATGAATCAACATTGGGGAAGGATGAGTATGAATTGGAGTTTTCAAGCCAACTGGAATCTTGACTTTTAAGAGTCTTAATTCAGGCTTACCCTCGAGATAATTAAAATTTTTACCACTAAGTCCTTTTGAACTTTGAATAATAGGTATAACTTCAATCTTTTCTTCAGCAAGAGAAGGTTGTGGTAAAGCTAAAGTCCCAATAAAAAGTAAACAAAATGGAATAAATGTTTTTATATGCATTAGATATTTAAGTTTCACTAATAATAGGTAGTTTGCAAAAATAATAAACTAATTTATTTCTTATATAACTTTTCTAATTGCTTAATTTCCTCTCTTAAATCCTTACCTCTCTTATTTAATTTATTATTTTTAATAACTATTGGGATAATCCACCAGGCTTGAAGACCTAAAAAGATAAATACTAGGATCAATAATTCAAAAGTACCAGGCTGCATTTGATAAATAACCCTTCTTTGTTAATAACATTATTCTAAAAGTTATTAAACATTCATGAGATTTGGAATTTTTCTAGGCTGCCTCTAATTCAATATTAAGTTCAATTCCCTTTGAAATGATTGCTTCTTTAAATTCAATAAGTTTAGAAATTATACTTTGCTTCTCAGGATCAGTTTTGTGGATATCATCTACAACTTCCTGCATTGCAAGTGTTACTTTTTGTAGTTTGATTTCTAGATCTTCCCTGTAATTCATAAGCTTAAAGAAATTATCTTATTTATTAAAAAACAAAATAATTATTAGTAAATAAGTACTTAACCTTAAAAGGATTGACAGCAAAACAAGGAGGATATAATTTATAGTACAAACGTATCAATAATTAACCAGCCGATTATAAGATAAATTATGGAGCCTAAGTACTCATTTGGTTGTAGCACTAGCAAACCCAACGGATGTCTACTAAATCCCGAAGGCAGCAGAATGATCTTTTTCGAAGAATGCAAAAATTCTCCTAAACCTAATTTAAAAATTCATACTCATATTTTCTACACAAATCACCTTGGAGAACCAGGAGGGTACAAATCCTCTGAAAAACTCAACATAGATTCAGCTTGGAAAAAGTGGCACGAACTTCACCGAAAAGGATGGACAGAAGTATCGCACAATTACGGATAAGGGATCCCTCCAATAAAAAGTATTTTTGTTTATTTGAAAACAATGTAATCGTAGATACCAACAGCTTTTTTATTAATTGATTATAAATTAAAAAACACGAGTTAACCCGTTCTAATTTGTTGACTCTGAGGTTTTAACCGTTGACTCCTTATTTACTTCTAGTTTTGACTCGCTAGATTCAAGATTCAAAAACGGTATTTATTTAACTTAAATCATGGAAAAAAAAATCGCAAAGAAATACGCCGATCTTATAGTCCAGGCTAATAATTCAACTGGCAGAAAAGAATCTTTGTCATTAATTAAACAAGCAACAAAATTAAAAACCAAACTTGATCAATACGAAATGATGTAGTTTCTTAATTATCGATAGGAGTTTCAAGATGAGGTAGAAACTAGCTCCTTTTTTTTTATCTTGCTATACCATTATTAAAAGATGATTTAACT
>CACBHP010000026.1 GCA_902539115.1 uncultured Prochlorococcus sp.
GTCAGCTCCATTTTCTTGTAACTTTAATAAAATCTCAGACGTTATTTCAATATTGGGATCTCCAGCCATTATAAAAGGCATCAAAGCTAATTTTTTATTATTTTTTAACTCACAAAACATCTCATCTACCTTAGATAAAGATTCATTTTTAGTAATTTGCATTTTTTTATCTTTCATGATTTTTAGATTTTTTTCTATGAAAAATTTATGGATTTTTCTCTAAATCTTCCATTAGTTTTTGCTGCTCTTCCTTTGACAATGAGTTGAATTTGGTTTCTAGTTTATCATTAACAACTTTTTCATACTCTTTTCTATAACGCTTCCTTTGTTCCATAAAAGTCATTTTTCCATTTACAACTCTATAAACATAAGATGTTACCCAAGTAATAACAATCAAAATCAAGATACAACTTGAGAGTGTAGTGGCTGTAAAATTATCGATACCAATTTGCGGTGCAAATTTATAACTAATTAATCCTATTAATGAAATAAATAAACCTATTTGTATAACTTTACCTTTAGTCAATTGTTTACCCTTTACCACTCCCCTTTAGTCTGAGATTTAAAAATGGAGAAAATAAAATTAAACCTGGAAAGAAAAGAAATACAAGGCCATAAATTCCTAATCTTTCAAATTTGCCCATAATATTCCACCTATTATTCATCCAGTAAAATAGTAATAATGGAATAACTAATAGATAGGTAGAAATAATTCCGATATAAGCAATTAAAGTAACGAATGAATTATTGAAAAAGCTTTCCATTTTGATTTATGTCTTCTTAGTTAAAACATAACAACTATTGGAAGTTATCGTCAGAACTAAAAATAAATAATTAAATAATGGGAGTGGGGGGACTTGAACCCCCACGAGCTAAATCGCTCGACGGATTTTAAGTCCGGCGCGTCTACCAATTCCGCCACACTCCCGAGGGAATTTGCGCTATTTAATCGTAGCCGAAAGCAACCCATTTAACCAAGAAAAATTGGTATATTTACACTTTTATTTGTCAAATTAAATCTAAATTTCTTAATTTACTTTCCCTTCTACTTGCCATCGTAAAGTTTCACCTGCATGAAATGGTTTTATTTGTCCGACAATATTTTTTTCGTCAATAACATCAATAAATTCTTTAATTTTATTAGGTCTAGAAACTAATTTTAATTTTTCTTTATTTGGAGGCACATTATAAAAATCAGGGCCATTCAAACTTGCAAACTTTTCAAAATTATCTAGAGCATCCTCCTCTTCGAATACCGTTAAATAGCTTTCTATTGCTACTGGCGAATTAAAAATACCTGCACATCCACAAAAAGCCTTCCATTGCCGAAGATGTGGAGCAGAGTCAGTTCCCAAGAAAAAACATTTTTCCCCACTTGTTGCAGCTTTCCTTAAAGCGAGTCTATTATTTTCCCTCTTAGCAACTGGTAAGCAGTAAAAATCACTATTTAAGCCTCCAAAAAACATTGCATTTCTATTAATATGCAAATGATGCGGAGTGATAGTAGCTCCAATATTATTTTCTTGAACAAAATTCACTGCATAAGATGTAGTTATATGTTCTAAAACGATTTTTAATTTTGGAAATCTTTTTGTTATTTGAGAGAGTTCTTTATCTATAAAAACTTCTTCTCTATCGAATACATCAACTTCAGAATCAGTCACTTCCCCATGAATTAAAAGAGGCATTCCAGTGTCTTGCATTAATTCAAAGATCTTATATAGATTTTCTATTTTCCTAACTCCATGACTGGAATTTGTAGTGGCATTAGCAGGATATAATTTCGCTGCGAAAAAGACATTATTTTTAAAACCATTTATTAGTTCTCCTTTATCAGTCTCATCTGTAAGATAAATTGTCATTAGTGGTTCAAACTTAGAACTTTCTGGTAACGCTTCTACAATAGATTTCTTATAAGAAATCGCGCTATTGATTGATGTTATGGGACTTTTAGTATTTGGCATGACAATGGCTCTTCCAAAATATTCTGAAGTAAAATGAATGATATTTTTTAATACAAGACCTTCTCTTAAATGTAAATGCCAATCATCAGGTTTTATTATGGTTAAAGTCTTCAAAATTTTTTCTATTTAATCAATTTTAACAACAAAATAAAATTGACAATAATTTATAGATATTTGAGGATAGTTATTAACCAATTATGAAAATTTTATTATCTAAATAAAAGCCTTACTATGAGTGATTTTTTATTTCCAATAATAGAAATAGTTTTAGGCGTAGTTCTACTTTTTTCTGGAGGAGAGTTCTTTATTCAAGGGGCCATATTTTTATCTTTAATTTTAGGAATACCTCAAATAGTAATTGGTTTAACAGTTGTTTCTCTTGGAACAAGCTCTCCTGAGTTGTTGGTAAGTTTGAGTTCAATTTTAAAAGGCAGTGATTCGCTTGCGGCAAGCAATGTAATTGGAAGCAATATTTTTAATATTCTCGTTGTTTTGGGTATAAGTTCATTGATAACACCTCTTAAGGTGAAAAGCAGAATAGTCAGAAGAGATGTACCTCTTTTAATGGCAATTTCTTGTGCAGTTTGGGCTATGTCATCAACAGGCTTATTAACATTACAAGCAGGGGTATTTCTAATATTTTGTTTAATCTTAAACACAATATGGGAAATTAATACCATAAATGAGAAAGAAGAGGAGACAAAAGATGCTGAGCCAGAGATAGTAGAATTAAAAGATAACTATAAAGGGAAGCTTAATATTTTACTAAAGTTAATATTGGGAATATTTCTTTTAAGCTTTGGTTCAAATATTTTAGTAAATGGTTCTCAAACGCTTGCTGCTCTTTTGGGCGTAAATGAAATTGTTATTGGTATAACTATCGTCGCTACCGGGACATCATTGCCAGAATTAGTAACTTCAATAATTGCTGCATTTAAAGGCAAAACAGATCTCGCGATTGGCAATGTAATAGGAAGCAATTTGCTAAACCAACTTCTAATCCTTGGAAGTTGCAGCATTTTTTCAGGATTCAAAGGTTTAGTAATTGAACAAAGTCTCATAAAAAATGATTTACCTTTTATGGTTTTAACTACGTTTGCATGCTTACCAATTTTCTGGAGCAAAGGGAAAATCACCAGAATTGAAGGATTTATTTTGCTTAATCTTTATATTTTCTACATTCTGGATAAGATACTTTTCCTGAATGGATTTAACTTCCTTTCTGAATTAAGGATAGGTTTATTTATTTACTTTGCATTACTTATATTGTTTCTTATTTTTCAAGAAAAATTAAAATTTTCTAATTCATAATTTTATCCATACATAGTCACAAATTCTTCTGAGATAGTTGGGTGCAAAGCCATAGTAATATCAAAGTCTTTTTTTGTTATCCCTGCATTTAATGAGATTGATACCATTTGAATAATCTCAGATGATGTTTCTCCAAACATATGACATCCCAAGACTTTGTCACTTAGCTTATGAACTACAATCTTCAACATACATTTTGATTTATTCTTTTTAAAGGTATTAGACATTGGGGTAAATTTGCATTTAAAAATTTTTATATTTTTTTCAGTGTAAATCTCTTTAGCTCTTTTCTCACTTAAGCCTACTGTTGAAATTTCAGGGATAGTAAAAACGGCCTTGGGGATATATTCATAATTTACTTTTCTTTTTTGGTCATTAAAAAAATTATCCGAAAAAACTCTGCCCTGTTCTATTGCTACTGGAGTTAAGTTTGGTTTATTTATGATATCGCCAACGGCAAAAATACTTGCGTTGCTAGTTTGATTAAGTTCATCAACATTTAAATACTGACCATCCATCTTTAGATTTAAAAAATCTAAATTTAAAGGCAAAAGATTTGGTTCTCTACCTGTAGCAATAAGTATATTATTAGTTAGGAGTTTATCCCCAGAGTCTAAGGTAGATTCCAGATTTCCATTTACTCTCTTGATAGACTTTAATTCAGTATTGGAGATTATATTGATTTCTGTAAAAGTAGGTGATTCCTCTAGGCATGAAGAAAGATCCTCGTCAAAACCATTAAGTAAATGTTGACCTCTAATTAGTTGAGTTACTTCAGTACCTAAATTTCTGAAAATAGAAGCAAATTCACAAGCAATATATCCTCCTCCTACTATTAGTATTGATTTGGGAAACTTTTCTAATTCAAAAATATCATCACTAGTCCATGCCAAATCAACCCCAGGAATATTTAATTTTTTTGGTTTACCTCCAACTGAAATAAGAATTTTTTTTGAACTTATTTTATTTTTAATTTTTTTCGTTTTTGGACAAATAATTTCTAATTCATTTTGAGTCTTAAATCTTCCTAAGCCCTCAAAAACAGTTACATTCAATTTTTTTAAGGAATTTCTATGTAAATTACTTAATCTAGAAACCTCCTCTCTAACATTCTTCAATAAAGTATTTGATTCAAAATTAATACCTTCATTTTTAAATCCGTATCCTTCAGAAGAATCCATATTTTTTTTACTTTTAGCTGCATAAACCATCAATTTTTTAGGAACACATCCCCTTATCACACAAGTTCCTCCTATTTGATTTACTTCTATGATTGCTACTTTCGCTCCATAACTAGCTGCACGTTTAGCCGCCGCAAGTCCTCCAGATCCAGCGCCAACAACAATTAAATCAAATTCAAATTCCAAGACTTTTTTTAATCAATTACTATAACGTTAGTTTATAGCTTTCATTCAAATAATGAATAGGATTTTGACATGGGATGATTTAAATAAATTTGAAGTTGAAGATCTTGATAGGATCAATGGTATAAATAATTCCTACGCAAATTTAAGATTATTTGGGCATAGTGAAAATGATGTATTAGTTACCCTCTATAGGGATAGGCATTCTTGGTGCCCTTACTGTCAGAAGATATGGTTATGGCTTGAATTTAAGAGAATTCCATATAGAGTCAAAAAAATAAATATGTTTTGCTACGGTCAAAAAGAAAGTTGGTTCCTTGAAAAAGTCAGATCAGGTAAATTACCTGCGATTGAATTTAAAGGGCAAGTTATTACTGAAAGCGACGATATCATAGCTTTTTTAGAAAATGAATTTGGAGCACTTGGATCTTTTATAACATCTAGTCACCTTATCAAAATTCGAGAATTAGAAAGAGAAATTTTCAGATCCTGGTGTAATTGGCTCTGTCGAGAAAGCTTTAACTTTATAGATAACTCATTTAGAAAAAAAAGATTTAAAGAATCCATTTATAAACTCGATGAAATCTTAAGTCGCTCAAAATCAGGGTTTATTGATCCATCAGTATCTAATACGGGTGATTTAGAGCCTGGTGTTGGAGATATAATTTTTATTCCCTATATGGAGAGAATGAACGCATCACTGATTTATTATAAAGGGTTTAATTTAAGATCTAATTACCGTAATGTAGATAACTGGCTTACCCTTTTTGAAGGGACAAGTGCTTATAGAGGCACTCAAGGAGATTTTCATACTCACTCTCATGATTTACCCCCACAAATGGGAGGATGTTATAAAGAAAGCAATGAACAACAGATTACTTTCTCTAAATTGATAGATACTGGGGAGGGTCTAGGTAATTATGAATTAAATAAAAATTATGATTTAAAATATTTCGCAAAAATTGCTCTTAAAAGAGTAATAAAGCATAAAGACAATTTACTAAAAGTAAACCCATACAATAAAGAATCCTTTGAGGAATCATTGAGATCAGCTTTGACCCATATGATCACAGGTGAAGTATTAATTCCTCAAAAACTTTCAGGAATTTCTCTAAAATATTTAAAAAATAGAATCTCTGTTCCAAGAGATATGCCAATTATTTCCGCTAGGTTATTAAGACAATCATTAAATAAAATTGAATCTCTCAGTGAAATCAATGAAATAGATGAGATACCTTTCAGACATAGATATGATCAAGATCCTAGAAATTTTATTTCTAGTTGATATTAAAATTATAAATTTTTTCTTGAATCTATTTGAAGTAAATCCCTTATTTTTTGAACTTGACTTGCGATATTAGGATCAATAGACAATTTTTTTTCAACTTGTTCAATAGCATACATAACTGTTGTATGGTCTTTACCCCCAAACTCATCTCCAATTCTTGGCAGACTTAGATTTGTTCCATGTCGCATAAGATACATGCCTATTTGTCTAGCTTGACTTACTGGTTTTCTCCTACTTGAACTAATCAATTCATCAGTAGAAACTTTAAAAAAATCTGAGACTTTATTGATAACTTGTTTTGGAGTAACAACTACTCCAACACTATTTGGATCAAGCATTGGAGCAATTGATTGGACTGTCATTGGCAAGCCTGTTATTGATGCAAATGCAACAGCTCTAGTAAATGCTCCTTCTAATTCTCGAATATTAGATGTGAATCTTCCTGCTATAAATTGAATTAAATCTCTTGGAAGACTCATCCTCTCTTGTTCTGCCTTTTTTTGAAGGATGGCTGTCCTCGTCTCAAGGTCAGGTGGTTGAATATCTGCAGTCATACCCATAGAGAACCTAGAAATTAATCTTTCTTGAATTCCCGACAATTGATTTGGGGGTCTATCACTAGCAATAACTATTTGACTTCCTGATTCATGAAGAGCGTTAAAAGTATGAAAGAATTCTTCCTGTGTATATTCCTTACCTTCTAAGAACTGTATATCGTCTATTAAGATCAAATCTACATTTCTATATTTATCTCGAATAGCTGTCATTCCATCTCTTCGAATTCCACTAATAACATCATTAGTAAAAGTCTCTGTAGATACATATTTAACTTTTGCTTCTGGATCTATTTCTACTCGATAATGGCCTATTGCTTGCATTAAATGAGTTTTACCAAGACCTACTCCACCACAAATAAATAATGGATTAAATTCTCTCCCAGGTGATTCGGCAACTGCCAAAGCCGCGGCATGAGCCAACCTACTATTTGGACCTACAACAAATCTTTTAAAGACGTAGCGCAAATTTAGACCGTTGGGATTTTTGGATCGATTTTTTGAAGAAATATCTTGACTACTATTAGGGAATGATTTTGTTTTATGATTTACGATCTGTTCATCAAGATTCTCTTTATTTGTTGAATCGCTGGTAATATTTGTTTCAGATTTAAAAACAACTTTTACATCATGGCCGCATATTTCTTTTGCAGCCTTTTCGATAGTTTGACAATAATTCTTTCTTAACCAATCACTGGAAAATGTATTAGGAGCAATTAAGGTTAATAAGCCATTTTCAAAACAATTAAATTTAGCAGGCCTTATCCATGTCTCAAATGAAGGCTTACTTAAAGTTTTTTGAAGTGACTGTTGAACTTCCGCCCAAATAGGATTGATTGCTTGCAAAATTTTATTCTCTAGATTATTAATCTAGTTGGAATTTAATAATTGGCCATTAGGAAATCACAAGATCACGACAAATTTAAAATTACTTAACAAAGCCTCATGCAAATTTATAAGAAAAAAAAATTTTTATGGGCATATAATTATTTTAAATCGCACTAAATTATTGGATAAAGCATTACTTATTATCATGGCAAAATGGCATGGTTTTGGAAGATGTAAAACAAGATTATCTAAAGATATAGGTAAAAGTAATTCCGCAAATGTTCAAAGTGTGATGACTAAACACACTATTTCAGTCGCAAAATTTCTCCAAGAGAATAATCTTATTGATATTTCAATTGCTATATCTGGTTTGGGGGTTGGTAATTGTAGAAGATGGTCTAGAGAATTAGGCATCAAAAAATTTAATTTACAGGGTAAAGGCTGCCTGGGAGAAAAAATGAAACGGCAAATAATTTTTAACAAAAAATTTTGCGCTAAACATAAGATCAAAAATATTATTTTTATTGGTACTGACCTTCCAGATTTATGCCATCAAGATTTATTGAATACTCTAAAAGAGCTTCAACAAAATGATCTTATTTTAGGACCATCTAATGATGGAGGATATTGGCTTCTTGGTTTATCAGAAAAAATAATGTCTTCGCATCTATATTTACCTTTCATAAATATTAAATGGAGTACAGAGAATGTTCTTCAAAATACAATTGATAATTTTGCTTCTGCAAAATTAAAGTATAAGTTTTTAGATAAAAAAATAGATATAGATACAATTATTGATATTGAAAATAGAAAGTAATCGACTTGTCTAAAATCTCAATTATCATTCCAACTATTAATGAAGCTTGTAATTTGCCATTATTGCTTTCAGACTTGTCAATTATTCGAAAAGAGGGCGAAATTATAATTGTTGATTGTGGCAGTGAAGACAAAACTATTGATATAGCAAATATTTATGGGGCGAAAGTATATCAATCCAGAGAAAGGAATCGAGGGTTACAATTAAATATTGGTGCTAAGAATTCAAAAGGAGACTGGCTCATATTTTTGCATGCAGATACACGATTAACTTATGATTGGTTTAGAAAAATAAATCCGGTATTAAAGGGAAACAAGGATTATATTTACTATTTTAAATTTAAAATTAATAATAGAAAGATAATTTATAGATTTCTAGAGGTTCTCGTAAATCTTAGAAGTCAATTTTTTAATCAACCTTATGGTGATCAAGGTTTAATTGTGCATAGAACTACTTATTTTAAGAATAATGGTTTTAGAAAAATACCTTTAATGGAAGACGTAGATTTTTTAAGGAGATTAAAAAATAAAAAAAATTTAAAACAATTAAATTTACGAATTTTCATAAGTTCAAGGAAATGGGAAAGAACTAATATTTTTCTCCAAGCACTTAAGAACTGGAACTTTAGAAGAAGATGGTTAAAAGGCGAATCGTTAAAATCTATATATTCTGACTACTACAAAAATGATTAATTTGCATACCAAAAAGCACATTTTGAGCCTCTTGGTTCTAATATCCAACCTTGTCTTTTGTAAAATGAAACTACTTCCGCATCAGCGAAAAGTGTTACTTTGGAAATTCCAATATTTTTTAATTCTTTTAGGATATATTTCATTAATTCTTTCCCCAATCCAATTCCTTGATAGACAGGATTAATAGCTACATCCCAAACTGTTGCTTCTAGAATTCCATCGCCAGTGCATCTTGCGAATCCTACTAGCCTAGGAAATTTATCATCATGACGCCATAATCCAACCACCAAAATACTGAAATCCAAAGCTCTTTTCACTCTCCTTATGGGTCTTCTGCTCCAACCAACAGTTTGCAAAAGTTGATCCAGTTCTATTAGATCTAAATCTTTATTTTGACTACATACAAATATTTCTTCTTTATCTTTTTGTGTGAACTCATAAGAATTTAAACCATAGATATCTATAAGCTGTTCTTTCGACAAACTGTAAGATTTCTTAATTGATGACCCCTGGTTTCTAAAAATCATTAAAAATTCGCGAAACCTTTTTGTTGAAGTTCAGAGAGTTGAAAGTATAAACCTCTTTTCTTTCTTAATTCACTATGTGTTCCCTCTTCAACTAATGATCCAGCTTTTAAAACTAAAATCTTATCAGAACTTTCAATAGTTGCTAGTCTGTGAGCTATTACTAATG
>CACBHP010000027.1 GCA_902539115.1 uncultured Prochlorococcus sp.
AGAAATAAAGTATTCACGGCTAGAATGTGGTTTGTCAAAAATAATCATACAAAATTAACTAAAACTGCATATGGCTTAAGTGAAGGTTGGAAGGAGTTATCTGTTGAAAATACTGGAAGTAAATCACCCATTGTAGCAATTGGCAGTTCGCCTACAGCTTTAACTTATTTAATTGATATTTTGGATAATGCAAAAGATTTACCTAGTTTAATTATTGGAATGCCCGTTGGATTTATTGGAGTAGAGAAAAGCAAAAACAAACTGATTTCTACCGATCTTCCTAGAATTGTTTTAAATTCAACTAGAGGAGGTGCTGCCATGGTAGCTGCCGCGGTTAACGCCTTGTTGAGGGAAACTATTTAAAAAGTATTTTCTTTTTAAAAATTTCAAAAATCTATTCAATATCATTATTTAATTTATTATTTTCTTCTAAAGAATTTAAAACTGATTTTGCTTTATCGATAACTTCCTTTGGAACTCCTGCTAATTTAGCTGCTTCTATACCGTAACTTTTGTTTGAGCCCCCTTTTACAATCCTGTGACTAAAAATTAGCTGATCGTTAATTTGTTCTACTAAAACTTGAAAATTTTGTATATTCTTATTTGAATTTTTTAAATAATTCAGCTCATGATAGTGCGTAGCAAAAATAGTATTACATTTAATTTTTTTTGCAAGATATTCACTTACTGACCAAGCTATTGAAAGTCCATCAAAAGTAGATGTCCCTCTACCTATCTCATCAAGTAAAACTAGTGAGCTAGAAGTTGCCTGATTTAGAATTGATGCAGTTTCAGACATTTCTACCATAAATGTTGACTGTCCAGATGATTGATCATCAACTGCCCCAATTCTTGTAAAAATCCTATCTGCAATCTTGATTTCAGCATTATTAGCAGGAACAAAGCTACCAATTTGTGTGAGAATTTGTATTAAACCAAGTTGTCTTATAAAGCAACTTTTTCCGCTTGCATTGGGACCGGTTAATATTATTAATTTTTGATTATCCTCAAAAGAGATATCGTTTGCTACAAACTTTTTATCAATTAACAATTGCTCTACAATTGGATTTCTTCCTGCGATAATTTTTGTACTATTTTTTTTAATTGAATCATTTATTGGTATTAATTGAGGTCTTATAAAATTGTTTTCTACTGAAGTAATTGATAAACTAAGCAGTGCATCAAGAGATGCTATGGATTTTGCGATTGATCTTATTTGTTTTGTTTTTTCAGCAACTATCTTTCTTAATTCGCAGAAAATTTCATATTCTTTTGATGAAGCTCTACTTTTTAATTGGAAAATCTTATTTTCTTTATTTTTAATTTCTGAAGTGATATATCTTTCTTCATTAGTAAGTGTTTGCCTTTTGATCCAATGATGTGGAGCTAAATTAACTTTTGACTTATTTATAGTTATGTAATAACCAAAATTTTTATGAAATTGAATTTTTAGGTTTGAAATTTTGCTAATTTTCCTTTCTTTTAATTCCTCTTTATTTAGCCACTCAGAGTAATCATCCATCAAATTGCGTAAACCATCTAATATATTGTCAACACCATCGTGGATCATGCCTCCTTCACTAATATTTAGGGGAGGATTTTCTATTAGTTTAAAACTTATAGTATCAGCTAATTCTAAGAGTCCTTCATCAATATTTTTTAATTGATCAGTCCAATCTGGGAGATCATATTTAAATAATTCAATTATGGATTTTAGTCTAGGCAATTTTTTTAAACCCTCAGCTATTGCAATTAAGTCTCTGGGACTTGCATGACCTGCACAAGCTCTACCTGCAAGTCTCTCTAAATCCCCCATTGCTCTAAGTAAATTTTGGGTATCTTTACGTAATTTTTTAGATTCAATAAAGTTTGTAATTATATTTTGTCTTTTATAAATTTCATTAACGTTTAATAGTGGTGAATCTATCCACCTTCTTAAACATCTTGCACCCATGCAAGTATAAGTTCTATCAATACTCCATAGTAGCGAACCTACATAATTGTTTTCTCGTTGCGTATTTTTGATTTCTAAGTTTTTTTGAGTTTGATAATCAATAATTAATTTGTTGTGACCATATTGGATTTGTGGAAAGTCTAATGAGATTTTTAAAGAAGAATCTTTATCTAAATTCGAGGGATTAATTTTTTCTAAATAATTTAATAAACCTCCAAGTGATCTAGTTGCATTGTGTAAATTTTTAAGTCCTATCCCCTCAAGGTTTGCAATTTGGAAATAATTTTTGATTAGATAATTTGCTTCATTAATTCCAAAATTTGTCTCTTGAGAAACAGTATATGTGATTTGACTATTTCCTTTCATTAATAAATTTCTTACTTCATTGCTTCCTACAATGATTTCTGAAGAATCTAATTTAATAATTTCATCAAATAGTTTTGAAAGAGATTGACCTTCTAAAGTTATTAATTCACCTGTGCTTACATCAGCTTTTGATATACCCCATTCATAAGATTCAATGGAGTTTTCTTCTGATAAGTAAATAGCAGTAATCCAATTATTTTTCTTTGCTATCAACATCCCCTCTTCGATTACAGTTCCAGGAGTAATTATTCTTGTTATTCCTCTTTTAATTGGAGTACTATAATTTCCAGGACTTTTTTCTAATTGGTCGCATATAACTACAGAATAATTTTTTTTAATTAAATCAGCACAGTATCTCTCCATTGCATGATGAGGAACACCTGCCATAGGGATCTTACCAATTTCTTTGCCAGCATCTTTACTAGTAAGTGTTATTTCTAAAAGGTTAGATATTAATACAGCATCCTCAAAAAAACATTCAAAAAAATCTCCTAATCTATAAAGTAATAATCTATCTTTATTTTGCTCTTTTAGGGTTACATAATGCTTCATTACAGGAGTTAATTTCATTTTTGAAACTGTTTTATAGCTATAAGATTCTTCATTGATGCAAAGATTTTTGTTATTTGAAATCAAATCAGTTTTGAATTTATTTATTAAATTAGTTGAATTTTTTCTTTGTCTAGGTCTTTTTTGCGATTCTTTTTTTAAATCTTCCCAAGATAAATCATCAGGAATTTTTGTTAGTTCTTTTTGCTCATTATTTTCATTATCAATCGCAAATAAATTCTTTTGAATTATCGTATCTTCTTGCATACTTTTTTAATTCCTAAATAGATATTAGGTAGAAAATTTTTTTTTGCATTTAAAAGTGGCTAAAGTATGTAAATTTTCTCTAAAAATTATCATTTTCATGAGATTATAGTATTTATAATATTTGAAACCTAAGACTAAATTATGCAGGCTGTTAACTTTTTCTTTGTAAATGCTCTATTATTTGCTTCTTTAATTGCGGTAGTTGGAGTACCCGTTTTATATGTGACTCAACCTTCTACTGAGGAAGGACAGCGAGAAAGTAGGAGAAAAATTTATTCTATTGCTGCTGTATGGGTCGTTTTGGTTTTTGTTACAGGGATAGTTTCTTCATTAGTTTGAACTTAATACCTTTTCGTGAGAGTCTATTAATATCTCTAAGTAAAATTTAATGGCTATTTTTGAGGGTTCTTTTACTAATGCCTCTACTTTAAAAGTTGGGATTGTAATAGCAAGATTTAATGATTTAATTACAAATAAAATTTTATCTGGTTGTCTTGATTGTTTAAAAAGACATGGTTTAGATACTTCTGAATTAAGCAATCAAGTAGATATAGTTTGGGTTCCTGGTTCATTCGAATTGCCAATCGCAGCTAAAACCCTCATGAAAAAAAAGAGTTATGACGTTGTGATTGCTCTTGGGGCTGTGATCCGTGGTGAAACTTCCCACTATGATGTAGTTATATCTGAGGCGAGCAAAGGTATTTCGCAAGTTTCAAATGAAAAAAATGTTCCAATTATTTTTGGAGTTTTAACTACTGATACTATGCAGCAGGCTTTAGAAAGAGCAGGGATTAAAAATAATCTTGGTTGGAATTATGCTTTACAAGCAATTGAGATGGGAACCTTAATTAAAAATTTAAATTAATTGAAAAAATTTAATTATTTTTATCATTGACCCCTTCTTTGAGATAAAATAAAAAAGTTATGCGGATGTAGCTCAGTGGTAGAGCATCTCCTTGCCAAGGAGAATGTCGAGAGTTCGAATCTCTTCATCCGCTTTTAATGTTTGTATCTTTTAAAATATTCTTAACAAACAGTTTGTAATGAAAAGAGTAATTTCTATTGAAGATTTAAAGGGATTGTTTACTAAACCTTATGGTACAGATGCACCAACAAAACAAAAATGGGCTGAATTTTATAATGAGAATGTTACTTTTACAGACCCAACTCAAGAAACAGAGGGCTTAGATTCTTATGTCAAAGCTCAAGAAAAGTTAGTAAGAAGATGTGATGATGTTTTTTTAGAAACTCATGCAATTTCCATAACTGGGGATTATGGATTTGTTGAATGGACAATGGGTTTAAAAATTATGGGTAAAGAATTTATTTATCCTGGAACTACTCGTTTAGTATTTGGTGACAATGGATTAATAAAAGAGCACAGAGATTACTTTGATTTTTGCGGCCCAACTTTTGGGCCAGTACCTATTTTAGGACATTTTATAAGATGGCTTTATAAAAAATTTGTTTCTTGATTTACTTTCTATAAAAATTTTATATTTCATGAATTAATAAGTTTTGAGAAGTAACTTCTTTAAAATCAAATTGAGAATAAAATGATTTTTTATTTGTTGTCATTAAATATAATTTTTTTGTATTTTTAATTTTTTTAGAAGATAAAATATTTTTTACAATTAATGTGCCAAAACCTTTGCTTTGGTAATTTTGATCAATAACAATATCCCAAAGCACACCGCGGTAAATACCATCGGTTAAAGCTCTCCCAAAACCAACTATTTCATTACCAACCCAAAGACTTATTACGACATCACTATTAGCAAGACATTTTTTTAGATCATTAATTGTTCTATTTTTTGCCCAGCAAGCATTGGTATCTAGTAATTTTTGCAGCTTAATTAATCCATTGGCCGGCTTAAGATTAGGACCTAATCCAAAAAACCTTAACCCTAAAGCTCCTTTGGCATGTTTGATTAGAGATATTTCTTCCATTTATTAAAAAGATTTGAAAATTGATGTTAGTTAGGTTATTTTTTTAACTTCAATTTAAATACCTTAATCGATCGTTTCTATAAAATAAAGAGATAATAGTTTTCTTCATTCTGTTGTAACGCACTAATTTATAATGTTTGTAATAAGATTAATTTTTTAAGGGCTTTGACTTATGCTAAAACTTTTGTTGGGAGATCCGAATACACGAAAGTTAAAGCGCTATCAACCAATAGTGGAAGAGATAAATTTTTTTGAAGAAGAAATTTCTCAATTGACTGATGACGAGCTAAGAAAAGAAACTCAAAATCTTAAATCAACAATTTCATCAGAATTAGATTTTAAAAAACAAAAAGAACTCCTAGAAGAATTTCTTCCTAAAGCTTTTGCAATCGTTAGAGAAGCTAGTAAACGTGTACTCGATATGAGGCATTTTGATGTTCAGTTAATAGGCGGGATGGTTTTGCATGAGTGTCAAATTGCTGAGATGAAGACTGGAGAGGGCAAAACTCTAGTCGCAACATTACCATGTTTTTTAAATGCTCTTACTGGAAAAGGTGTACACGTTGTTACTGTAAATGATTATTTAGCCAGGAGAGATGCAGAGTGGATGGGACAAGTTCATCGTTTTTTAGGTTTATCCGTTGGTTTAATTCAGCAAGATATGAATCCAGTTGAGAGAAAGAAAAATTATGATTGCGATATAACTTATGCCACAAATTCCGAATTAGGATTTGACTATCTAAGAGATAATATGTCTACCGATATTAATGAGGTAGTTCAAAGAAAATTTAATTACTGCGTAATTGATGAGGTTGATTCAATATTAATTGATGAAGCAAGAACTCCTTTAATCATTTCAGGCCAAGTTGAAAGACCGCAAGAAAAATATCAAAAAGCTGCTGAATTATCTCTAAAATTAGTTAAAGCAAAAGAATTAAGTAAAGATGGTATCGATCCAGAAGGGGATTATGAAGTTGATGAAAAGCAGAGAAGTTGTATTTTAACTGATCAGGGTTTTGCAAAATGTGAAGAGTATTTGGGAGTTAATGATTTATATAATCCTCAAGATCCTTGGGCGCATTACATAACTAACGCTTTAAAAGCTAAAGAATTATTTATTAAAGATGTAAACTATATCATTAAGAACGATGAGGCTGTGATAGTAGATGAATTTACAGGTAGGGTGATGCCAGGAAGGCGTTGGAGTGATGGGCAACATCAGGCAATAGAAGCAAAAGAGTGTCTTAAAATTCAGCCTGAAACTCAAACATTAGCTTCCATAACATATCAGAATTTTTTCCTTTTATATCCTGGTCTAGCAGGAATGACGGGAACTGCAAAAACTGAGGAGGTTGAATTTGAAAAAACTTATAAATTAGAATCAACAGTTATACCTACAAATCAAATAAGAAAGAGAAAAGATTGGTCTGATCAAGTGTTTAAGACAGAGATTGGTAAATGGAAAGCCGTTGCTAAAGAAACTGCCCAAATTCATAGAGAAGGTAGACCTATTTTAGTAGGAACAACAAGTGTTGAAAAAAGTGAATTATTAAGTTCACTTTTATCTGAAGAAAACATCCCCCATAATTTGTTAAATGCCAAGCCAGAGAATGTTGAACGTGAGGCAGAAATTGTTGCTCAGGCAGGAAGAGCGGGTGCTGTTACTATTGCGACTAACATGGCTGGAAGGGGAACCGATATAATTCTTGGTGGTAACAGTGACTATATGGCAAGGCTTAAATTAAAAGAAATTTTAATTCCTTTGTTAGTAAAGCCTAGCAATGAGCATAAGCCACCAATTCCTAAACAAAGAAATTCAAAATCTAAGGGAGGTTTTTCTGCAAAAGCTGGTTCAAATTTGAAAAAGAACATTTCAATTTCTTCAACTAGTATTTTTCCATGCAAGCTTGATGAAGAAATTGAAAAAAAACTTTCTCTTTTATCTGATGAACTTGTTAAACAGTGGGGAGAGAGAAAACTTTCTGTCCTGGAGCTAGATGATAGGATTGCTACAGCTGCAGAAAAAGCGCCAACTGATGATAACTTGATAAAGCTTTTGAGAGAATCTTTATCTGATGTAAAAAAAGAATATGAAAATGTTTTAATTCATGAAGAAGAAAAAGTAAGAGAGGCGGGCGGTTTACATGTCATTGGAACTGAAAGACATGAATCAAGAAGAGTAGACAATCAACTTAGAGGTAGAGCGGGAAGACAAGGTGATCTTGGTAGTACAAGATTCTTTTTATCTTTAGAAGATAATTTATTAAGGATTTTTGGAGGTGATAGAGTAGCAAATCTAATGAATGCGTTTAGGGTTGATGAAGATATGCCTATTGAGTCAGGAATGCTAACTAGGTCTCTAGAAAGTGCTCAAAAGAAAGTTGAAACCTACTATTACGATATTAGAAAACAAGTGTTTGAATATGACGAGGTTATGAATAATCAAAGAAAAGCAGTTTATAGCGAAAGACTAAGAGTATTGAAAGGAATTGATTTAAAGAAACAAGTAATTGGATATGGAGAAAGAACAATGATCGAAATTGTAAATGCTTATATTAATCCTGATCTCCCCCCTGAAGAATGGAATATTGATCAATTAATTTCTAAAGTCAAAGAATTTATATATTTATTAGATGATCTTAAATCTGATGATATTAATTTACTGTCAATAGAAGAATTAAAAAACTATCTTCAAGAGCAGTTGCGAATAGCTTATGATTTAAAGGAATCACAAATAGAAAAGATTCGTCCAGGATTAATGAGAGAAGCTGAAAGATTTTTCATTTTGCAGCAAATCGATAATTTATGGCGAGAACATCTTCAATCTATGGATTCCTTGAGGGAATCAGTTGGGTTGAGAGGTTATGGCCAAAAAGATCCTTTAATAGAATACAAAAATGAAGGATATGACATGTTTCTCGAAATGATGACCAATATGAGGAGAAATGTTATTTATTCAATGTTTATGTTTCAACCTAAAACTGAGGTTAATGAGAAAAATAAATAAAGACCTAATCATCTCCTAGAAATTCAATTATTTCTTTGTCCTTTATATTTTGTGCATCACCTAGTTTAGAAATATCAATTGATTCTGAATTAACTAAACATTGAAGAGTTTTTTGTAATTTAAGAATTTCATTTTCAAGGAAATCTATTCTATCCATTAAATTTTTTATAACATTAGCTTCTGCATCTGGTAAAGCAGAGTGAGCTAATGGGTTCACTTTAACACCACTTTGATGGACAACTCTACCAGGAACTCCGACCACTGTGCTGTTCCCTTCCACATTACGAACAACTACTGAGCCCGCACCAATACGTGTATTAGATCCTACTGTAATGGATCCAAGAACTTTTGCACCTGCCCCAACTACAACATTTTCCATCAAGGTGGGGTGTCTTTTCCCATGACTTTTACCAGTACCCCCTAATGTAACGCCCTGATATAGCAGACAATTATTTCCTATCTCAGCTGTTTCTCCAATGACAACCCCCATACCATGGTCTATGAAAACCCGTTTGCCAATTTTGGCACCAGGATGTATTTCAATGCCTGTCAATAACCTATTGGTATGACTTAATAAGCGGGGAATTAAAGGAATCTTCAATCGCCATAATTTATGCGTAAACCTATGAATAACTATTGATTGAAAACCAGGGTAGCAAAGAAATATTTCAATTATTCCTCTAGCCGCAGGATCTCTCTCTTTGATAATTTCTATATCTGATTTAAAAGTTTTTAGCATCTTATCTTGGTTTAATTAATAACTCCTATTTCTTTTTTTAATTGATTTATTGTTTCAATACTTAAATAGTTTTTAGCACATATTATTTGAGGTAATCTCATTAATTGAGAGCGATTTTTTATTAATGTGTTTTCTACAACTGATAAACTAGGTCCATCACATACTACATGGTTCGAAGCCTTTAAAAGTGATAGTAATCTACTGTTATTGTCTGAGATTGCTGTCATAAGCATTAATTCACTACCTCGCATGCTGTGTATGATAACTTCTGCTGCTCTCAATAAACCAGGACTTATGCTAACAATACCTACACAACTTCCAGTATTTAATTCTTTAAGAATTTTCAATTCTTTTTGAAAGTCGCTCAAGTCAACTGCAATAGCGCGTATTCCATGTTGCTTAGCAACTTTTTCTAGAGGCTGTAAAAAATATCTGCTTGTGACAATAGTACCATTATTTGAATTACTCAAAACTTTTTCTAATTCTTCCATAGGAACAACTTCTACAGGCACATTAACTGTTGTGGTAAGGTCTTCTGCTATTAACATAGAGGCGCCAATATCCTCTCTAGGAGTACTGACTATGATTCTTGATCCGCATTTA
>CACBHP010000028.1 GCA_902539115.1 uncultured Prochlorococcus sp.
TAATGATGGAATTAGTCAAGGAGGATCAACGGGTAAAAGTCTTGTTAAGTATGTTGGAGATGAACTACATATTGGTGAAAATTCATGGATAACAAAAGAAGAAGGTGGTAGACAAAAAGTTTACGCAAAAGATGCGGCAGGAAATCCAATTCCTATTGATTACACAAACGGAACTAAATTATTAATAAATGGAAGAGATGTAGAACAATCTATAAATAATGTTGGAGCATTAAGTGCTGCTTTAACTGGACTACCAACAGTACCAACTGACACAACTCTCGCATGTGGTTTTGGAACTGGAAGTCATGGAGGTGATTTTGCTTTTGCTGGTGGTTGTGCTTCTAAAGTAAATGAAACACTATCAGTAAACTACGCAGCGTCAATGACTATGCCTGGACAAGATTATGCGGGTGATTTTGAAGATACTTTCTCTGCGAGAGCTGGATTTGTTTGGAAATTAGGAAAACCAGTAAGTTCAGAACTTATAAGTATAAAAGAAAAAGAATTCCAAACAAAAATTATCTCACTTGAAGAAAAGAACCAAGAACTTTTAGCAAGATTAGAAAGACTAGAAAAAGTAGCATTAGGTAAAGTCGGATCGAAAGATTTAGCATCTAATACTATTAATTATCAAGAGATGAATAAAGGATTAACCTTCAAAAAAATTAGTAAATAATAATCACAGTATTATCACAGTCTCAAAAGATGTGTATTCTTTTTGAGATTTTATATAGTGATATCAATTGATCCCAAAGATCACATTTTCTACGTCGTATATTCGCTATTTATTTCAACATACTTTTTAGAAAGATCGCACCCCCAAGCTGTGCCTTTCGATTCGCCAGAATTTAGATTAATCATAATTTTCACAATATCATCTACTAAATATCTACCTTTCATTCTGGACTTAATATAGTCTTTGACTTTTTGTGGATCATATTTATTTAACTTACCGTTTTCCAAAATCTGAGCGTTTCCTATATACAAGTCAACATCATTTAAGTTAAATTTAACTCCAGAATTACCTGCAGCAGAAATAATTCTTCCCCAATTAGGATCACAACCATGTATCGCAGTTTTTACCAAGGCAGAATTACAAATAGTTTTCGCGAGCATAATTGCATCATCAGTATTTTTTGCTCCTTGAACCATAACTTCTAATAAACAATTTGCTCCCTCTCCATCCCTTGCAATATATTTTGCCAAGTTTTGACATACAATATCAATCCCTTTTTGGATAATTGGAAAAAACCTTTTTTCAATTTTCTCTCCTGCATTTATTCCAACAAAAGAATCATTTGTGCTTGTCTCTCCATCAACTGATATCGCATTAAAAGACTTTTTAACCGCAATAGCAATCATTTTGTCCCATTCCTCCTTTTGAATACCCGCATCACAGGTTAGAAAAGCAAGCATTGTAGCCATGTTGGGGTAAATCATTCCTGAACCTTTTGCAAATCCTGCCATTTTTATTTTTCTACCTTGAATAGTCGTCTCTATTAAAACTTTTTTCAAATTCAAATCAGTAGTTAAAATTGCTTCTGCTGCATTTTGAAAATTATTATTCTTTAAATCAATAACTAAATTCGGTAAATTTTTTATTAAATCATTTATTTGAATTGGAACACCTATTACACCAGTTGAGCACATTAAAACTTCTTCTTCTTTTATTCCTAAAAGTTCCGCAATCTTTCCTGTAGCAATTTGAAAATGTTGAATTCCAAGATTTCCTGTACATGCATTCGCTTGACCAGAATTAATTAGTATTGCTCGTACAAAACCCGAAGCTCTTTTAATTCTTTCCTCACAAATATCCACACATGAAGCGCGAACTATTGATTGGGTAAACATACCACTAAAAATACTTCCTATTGGAGCAAGTATTAGTGCTAAATCTTTTTTATTAGAAGCTTTTAATCCTGCAGATATACCAGCGAAAAGAAACCCCTTAGGTGTTTCCTTACTGTCATCAACAAACGACCAATTGGAATCTATCTGGCTCAATCTTTTTGGTATTTTAATTCATACTAACTACTCTTTAATACTAAAGAAACAGGAAATTAGATTATTATTAATTATATGGATATTCTTCAAAAATCAAAAAACAACCAAAGAAGAATTGGTTTAACAGGAGGTATTGCAAGTGGGAAGACAACCATAACTAATTACATTAGAAAACATAAAAACATTCCAATATTAGATGCAGATAATTTATCAAGAGAATTAATCAAACCAAACACATATGGATATAAGAAAATTTTAGATTATTTTGGGAATAAAATTATTGATAATAAGAACAATTCAGAAAGAGCAATTAACAGAAAACTTTTAAGAAAAATTATTTTTAAACATTCAGAAAGTAAAGAATGGATTGAAAAACTACTGCACCCATTAATTAAAGAAAAAATGATAGAAGAATGCAGTCAATACAAAAATAATCAAACTATAGTACTAGTTATTCCATTATTATTTGAAGCAAAGTTTGAAGATATTTGCACTGAAATATGGTTAGTCAAATGTCCTAAAGAACTACAAAAAAAAAGACTTATCAAAAGAGATAAAATTAGCGAAAAAGAAGCATATGCGTCCATAAATCTTCAATTAAGTTTTGAAGAAAAAAGAAAGTTTTCAGACATTATTTTAGATAATTCAGATGATCAAAATAAATGGATCGATACAATAAAAGAGCTTCTTTAAAACTTTAGCTATTCAATTTTTCCGCAAGAAGTTTATTTGCAAGTTTAGGGTCAGCTTTACCCTTTGTTCTTTTCATTAGTTGACCAACAAAAAAACCAAGTAATTTGGTTTTACCATTTTTAAATGCTTGAACCTCATTTGGATGTTCAGTTATAAGTTCATCAATTATCGGTAGAATACTTGAAGAATCGGATATCATAGCTAACCCTTTTTCTTCAACTAATTTTTTCGGAGAAATATTTTTTTGAATTAGTTCAGGTAAAATTTCTTTTGCAATTTTTCCACTGATAGTGTTATTTGAAATCATGCTAATCATTTCAGCAAGATTTTCAGGACTAAGTTTTAAGTCACTAAAACTAAGTTTATTAGCTTTCAAATAACCCACAATATCACTTGTTACCCAATTGGAAGCTAGTTTGGCATCAACACTATTTGCTACTGTTTCTTCAAAAAAGTTTGCCATGTTAATTTCATCAGAAATTACCCTTGCATCATATGCAGATAACCCAAATTCACTTACGTATTTATTTCTTTTCTTTGAAGGTAATTCTGGGAGTTCTTTTAACCATATTTCTTTTTGGGCTTTTGTAATTTCAATTGGTCCTAAGTCAGGATCAGGAAAATATCTATAGTCACTGCTCCCTTCTTTCATTCTCATACTTTTTGTTAATTGCTTAGCTTCATCCCATAACCTTGTTTCTTGGAAAATTATTCCTCCATTTTCATAAACTTCTATTTGTCTGGCTATTTCATAATCACAAGCCTTTTGAATTGCAGAAAATGAATTCATATTCTTTATTTCCACTTTGGTACCAAAAGGAGCATTAGGTCCTTTTCTAACTGAAATATTGACATCACATCGCAAAGAACCCTCCTGCATATTTCCATCTGATACTCCTAGATATCTAACTGTTCTTCTAATCTCTGAAGCATATTCAGATGCCTCTTTACCTGATCTAATATCTGGCTTACTTACAATCTCACAAAGTGCTATTCCTGCACGATTGTAATCAACTAAGGAATACTTAGAACCAGCTAATCTGTCACTACCTGAATGGACTAGTTTTCCCGCGTCTTCCTCCATATGTAGCCTTTCTATACCAATTTTTTTGATATAAGGTTCTTTGTCCTTTTCAATTATTTCAACTTCTAACCAGCCATTTTCAGCTAGTGGCTCATCAAATTGTGAAATTTGATAATTCTTAGGAAGATCAGGATAAAAATATTGTTTTCTATCAAATTTACAATGTTCTGCAACATTTAGATTTAATGCTAAAGAAGTTTTTACAGCATACTCAAGAACAGTCTCATTCAAAACTGGAAGAGTTCCTGGTAAACCACAAACTACAGGATCTATATGCGTATTAGGTGCATCACCAAAAGCTGTTGACGCAGATGTGAATATTTTACTTTTCGTATTAAGCTGTACATGAGTTTCCAAACCAATCACAGCTTCCCAAGATTCCAAATTGTTCATTATCAAAAGTCTCTTTATTAATATTATTGGATATAAAGGAAAAGAGGACCAAAACACAAATAAAAATATTAATTATTAAATGACACAAGAAACAAAAAATTCAATATTAATTATTGGCGGTGGACTTATTGGTTTATCTATTGCTTATGAATTTGCTAAAAATAATTTCAAAGTTTTAGTTTTAAGCAAAAACAGAAATGAATCAGCTGGATTTGTTGCTGCAGGAATGTTAGCTACTCATGCCGAAGGGCTTGAAGATGAATTACTAAAATTTGGCCAAGAAAGTCAAAGTCTAATTCCAAAGTGGATAAAAAGTATTGAAAAAGATAGTAATATTAAATGCGGTTTAAAAAAATGTGGCATAGTAGTTCCTTTTAAAAATAAAGAAGATCTTGAAAAGTTTTCTACTTATGAATATGGAAAATATTTAAATCACAAAGAACTTCTAACAGAAATTAATGGAATGAATTCTATATGGAAACATGGTTTACTATTTGAACAAGATGGTCAAATAGATAACCGAAGAAGACTGATGCGTGCTCTTGAGAGAGCATGCTCCTTACATGGAGTCGAATTTCAAGAAGGATCAGAAGTAGAGGATTTGATATTAGAAAAAAACAAAATTACTGGTGCAACAGTTTTATGTGCCACAGGGGAACTGAAAAAAATTAATTGCCAAAAAGCAATTTTATGCGGTGGTGCTTGGAGTAAAAAAATTTTTAATAAAATTCCAGTCTTTCCTGTAAAGGGACAAATGCTATCAATACAAGGTCCAACAAATTTTTTGAAGAGAGTTATTTTTGGTCCAAAAACTTATCTTGTTCCTCGTGATGATGGACTTATTATCGTTGGAGCGACAGTTGAAAAAGATTCAAAATTTAATGAGGGTAATACTCCTAATGGAATAAAACAACTTCAAGAAGGAATTCGCTCCTTATTACCAGAAGCTATTGATTGGCCACAAATGGAACATTGGTGGGGATTTAGACCTTGCACTCCAGACCTTAAACCAATAATTGGAAAATCAAAAATTGAAAACCTTTTTATAGCTACAGGACATTACAGAAATGGAGTTTTATTTTCTGCAATAACAAGTGATCTTCTTTTGAAAATAGTTCAAAATAAAAGTCTCAAAGATATAGAAAAAATCTTTTTAGAGAAATTTAGTTTAGATAGATTCAATATTTAAATTTTAATTTTCAGATCGCCATTGCGAATCTGAAGTTTCCCACTTACATAATTCCTCTTCGTTAAACCATAGATCAATTTCAAATTTTGCTGTATCTTCTCCATCAGAACCATGAATTATATTCCTCCCAATATCAATAGCTAAATCACCTCTAATTGTTCCAGGCTCTGCTTCCAGAGGTTTTGTTGCACCTATTAATTTTCTAGCACTCAAAATAACTCCTTCGCCTTCCCACACCATTGCTACAACAGGACCACTCGAAATAAAGTCTACTAAATCACCAAAAAAGGGTCTTTCTCTATGTACCCCATAATGATTTTGAGCAAGATCTTTTGAGGGAATTAATTGCTTTAATCCAACCAACTTAAATCCTTTTTTTTCAAATCTGCCAATAATCTCAGCAACATATCCTCTTTGAACTCCATCAGGTTTAATTGCAATAAATGTTCTCTCTTTGGTCATTTAGTTAATAATCACTCTATGTATATTCAACTTTTGGGTGGTAACTTGGCAAGTAATCATTAAAATAAAAGATATTGTTTTGAGTTATTTTCAAAAACATTTATTAATCACTAAGACATAAATTGACGAATTTTGAGCCGAAAAAATTAAATAATATTTGGACTATTGAAGATAGTATTTCGACTTACAACATAGACAAATGGGGAGATAAATATTTTTCTATAAATTCCAAAGGAAATATATCAGTAACTAAAAATATAAAATCTGAAAATAAGATTGATCTTTTTAAGCTTGTCAAAGAACTTAAAAGTAGAGAAATAAATCCTCCATTAATCATAAGATTTAATGATATTTTGAAAGATCGAATAAATGCATTACATAACTCTTTTTTAAAAGCAATTAAAACTTATAAATATAAGAACATTTATCAAGGCGTTTTTCCTGTCAAGTGTAATCAACAAAAAAATGTCCTAGAAAAGATAATAGAGTTTGGTAGCCAATGGAATTTTGGTTTAGAAGTAGGAAGTAAATCAGAACTATTAATTGGCCTTGCACTTCTTGAAAACCAAAATTCATTGTTAATATGCAACGGATATAAAGATAAGAAATATATTGAGATTGCTACTTTGGCCAGAAAACTCGGCAAAAATCCAATAATAGTTATTGAACAACGAGATGAGGTAAAAAGAATTATTCAAGCAGTTCAAGAACTTAACGCTACTCCATTGATAGGAATTAGAGCAAAGTTATCAAGTAAAAGTAGTGGTAGATGGGGTAAATCAATTGGAGATAATTCTAAATTTGGATTATCAATCCCAGAAATTATGTCGACAATAAAAGAACTAAAAGAAGCAAATCTTATCAACGAAATGAAATTGCTACATTTTCACATAGGAAGTCAAATAAGTGATATTGCTGTGATCAAAGACGCATTGCAAGAGGCGAGTCAAATATATGTTGAACTATGCAAACTAGGAGCCCCAATGCAATATATAGACGTTGGGGGAGGATTAGGGATAGATTTTGATGGAACTAAAACCTCCTCCAACACCTCTACTAATTATTCTCTTCAAAATTATGCTAATGATGTAATTGCAACCATAAAAGATTCATGTGAATTAAATAATATTAAGCATCCAACGATAATCTCAGAAAGTGGAAGAGCAATAATTAGTCATTGCTCAGTTTTAATTTTTAATGTCTTAGGAACAAGCCATGTCAGCTCCAAGCTAAAAATTAACAATGAAAAAAATCAATCATTACTGATTTCTAATCTAGTTGAAACTTTCTATGAATTAAAAAAACTTAAAAATAAAAAAATAAATTTATCTCAAATAATTGAACTATGGAATGATGCAAAAAAGTTTAAAGAAGATTGCTTAGTTGCCTTTAGATTAGGATTTTTAAGTTTAGCGGAACGAGCTTATGCCGAAGAACTGACCAGGGCTTGCGCAAAAGAAATTTCTAATAACCTAAATAATGATGAAATCAATCACCCTGATTTATCTGAAATTACAGAAACTCTTGCATCAACTTATTATGCAAATTTATCTATCTTTAAATCTATTCCCGATAGCTGGGCAATCAATCAGATTTTTCCAATAATACCAATACATAGGCACTTAGAAGAGCCGTTCTGCAAAGGCAACTTTGCAGATTTAACATGTGATTCAGATGGAAAACTAAATAATTTTATTGATTATGGAAAAATAAAATCATTACTAAATTTACATAAGTTAGAGCAAGATAAAGATTACCTAATTGGTATTTTTATGACTGGAGCCTATCAAGAAGCATTAGGAAACATGCACAATTTATTTGGCAATACAAACGTTGTTCATATAGATATAAATCAAGATAATTCATATAAGGTCAAAAATATTATTAAAGAGGACAGTAAATCTGAAATTTTACAATTATTGGATTACAGTTCAGCTTCTTTGGTTGAAACTATAAGAATTAATACTGAATCAGCAATTGATCAAAAAAAATTAACTATTGAAGAAGCAAGGAAATTAATTGATCAAATTGAAATGAGTCTCAGAAAAAGTAGTTATTTATCAGAATAACTTTCTAATGTTTTTTGCAAATGATTTTTAGCATAATCTAAAGCCCCACTCAACTTATCAATATCTTTAGCACCTGCTTGAGCAAAGTTAGGCTTACCTCCTCCACCTCCCGAACAAATTCTTGCAATCTCATTGATTAATTTACCTGCATGCAATCCTATTTTTACCGCATCATCACCTAAAGAAACTACAAATAACAACTTTTTCTTTTCTGGATTTGGTATTCCCCCAAGAATCACTATTGCTTTATTTCCTAAATGAGAAGTTAAATTAACTGCTGCAGATTGCAAAGAATTTCCATCTAAGCCATCAATCTGATTTATTAAAATTGAAAAAGAATTTACTATTTCTGCGGATGATTTTATAGAAGAATATTTAAAAAATGCAATTTCATCCTTCATTTTTTGTATCTCTTTATTCTTCTTAATAAGATCTACTTGCAAATTATTAACCCTTTCAAAAAGTTGATTAGGATTTGCTTTTAACAAATCACTTAGTTGATTTAATAAAGCATTTCTATCACTAAAATAGTCGAATGCTGATTGGCCTGATAATGCTTCGATTCTTCTTACTCCAGCTGAAATTCCTTCCTCACTAATTATTTTGAAAGAACCTAATTCGGATGTACTTTTAACGTGTGTACCGCCACAAAGTTCCATTGAAACTCCTGGCACATTAACTACGCGCACTTCATCATCATATTTTTCTCCAAACATGGCCACTGCACCCTTCTCAAGAGCCTCACTCTTAGACATATTTTTTATTTCTAGGATATGATTTTCCATAATCCAAGAGTTAACTAGACTCTCAATCTTAGAAATTTGATCTTTAGAAATAGGATTAGAAGAGTTAAAGTCAAATCTCAATTTATTAAAAGCTACTAATGAACCTTTTTGTCCAACACTTTCATCAACAATTGATTTGAGAGCAGATTGCAATAAATGAGTAGCTGTATGATTTGCAGCAGCCTTAGATCTATTGGAGGATTTAACATTAGTCTTAACTTTTTGTCCAATAGTTAATATTCCTTTTTTGATCGTTCCATAATGCAAAAAAACATTTTTCTTTCGAATAACATTATCGACTAAAACCTCTACATCTTTGGAAAATATCGTTCCTACATCACCAACTTGACCGCCAGATTCTCCATAAAAAGTTGTCTGATCAAGAACAATTAAAACTTTCTGACCTTCACTTGCTTGCTTGACTAATGTTGAATCCAAGAATAAACCCTTTATTTCAGCTTCCGTAATGAGTGAATGATAACCATTAAAAACAGTTTTGTTAAAAAGATCTATTTCTCGCTCTAATGATCCCTCT
>CACBHP010000029.1 GCA_902539115.1 uncultured Prochlorococcus sp.
TGTTTTTTATTAATTTTTATTTTTTTCAATATTTTTTATATTGCACCATGCTATTCATTATCTTTGAGAGAGGATTTGTTTAAAAATGCGTTAGATCTTAGTTCAGGCGGAAAATTTAATCTCGCTTTACAAGAATGGAATCAATATCTCGATTCTTATCCTGATGATGCTGCAGGTTTTAGTAATAGAGGAAATGTAAGACTTGTTGTAGGAGATTTTCAGGGATCAATAGATGACCAAAATAAGGCAATAAGTTTGAATCCTAATGAAATAGATCCTTACATTAACAGGGGGATAGCTGAGGAAGCATTGGGTTTATGGTCGCAAGCGAAAAAGGATTATATGTTCGTTATTTCCCTAGATAGTAAAAATTTCTCTGCATTATATAATTTAGCTAACGTCGAAGGATCTACATCCCATTGGGATAAAGCAAGAGATTTATTCTCAAAAGCTGCTTTATATAATCCAGGACTTGCCATGGCTAGGTCAAGTTTGGCTTTAGCAGATTTCCAGTTGGGCAATAATGATGAAGCTGAAAAAGAGTTAATAAAGTTAATTAGACGTTATCCAACTTTTGCAGATGCTAGGGCTGCTTTAACAGCTTTGAATTGGTCTAATGGTGAAGCTGGTAAAGCAGAGAGTAATTGGATAGCGGTAACTGAATTAGATCCTAGATATAGTGATGAAGAATGGTTAAAAAAAATAAGAAGATGGCCTCCACAACCAATTAAAGATTTAATGAATTTTATCGATTTAAAATAAGTAATGAATAGAGATCAGATACATAAAAAAATTGATTCGTTTAATGATGAACTAATTAACTTAAGAAGACATATCCATGAACATCCGGAATTAAGTGGACTTGAAAATCAAACAGCGATCTTGATCAGTGGTTTTTTAAAAGATATTGGTTGGAATGTTAGAGAATCTATTGGTAGGACTGGAGTTATAGCTGATTTTGGCCCCCTAGATCAAGGTATTATAGGTTTAAGAGTGGATATGGATGCTTTGCCAATATTTGAGGAAACTAAATTAAGTTTTTCTTCAAAAGTAGATGGTGTTATGCATGCCTGTGGTCACGATTTGCATATCTCGATTGGATTGGGTGTGGCAAAAATTATTAAGGATTTAAAACTAAATTTTGGGACTCGGATAATTTTTCAGCCCGCTGAAGAAATTGCGAGTGGAGCTAGATGGATGATTAAGGATGGTGCAACTAATGGTTTAACCCATATTTTGGGAGTTCATGTCTATCCCGATTTATCCGTAGGGACTATTGGTATTAAAGAGGGAAGTTTAACTGCAGCTGCTGGAGAACTTAAGGTTGAGATTAAAGGAAAATCAGGCCATGGTGCTCGACCTCATGAAGGAGTTGATGCTATTTGGGTGGCCTCCAAAGTTATATCGGGAATTCAAGAATCAATAACACGGAAGTTAGATCCTTTAGATCCTTTAGTAGTAACTTTTGGGAAAATAAATGGTGGTAATGCATTCAATGTTCTTGCAGAAAAGGTTAATTTAACTGGTACTGTTAGATGCACCAATCGTCACGTATTTACAAATATTGGTAATTGGCTCAATGAAAATATCACTGCTTTAGCTAATAGTTGCGGAGCCGAAGCAAAAGTAATATTTAGAGAAATCACTCCGGCAGTTAATAATAATTCTGAAATTAATAGAGTCCTCAGAGATTCAGGAATTATGGTTTTGGGTCAAGAAAATGTTATCGAATTGCAAAAACCATCATTAGGAGCTGAGGATTTCGCTGAATTTTTAAATAATATTCCTGGAGCAATGTTTAGGCTTGGCGTTTCTAGTTCAAATGGATGTGCTCCTCTTCATAGTTCTAGATTTGATCCTGATGAAAGAGCTATTGCTGTTGGAATTAAAGTGATAACAGAATCCATAGTAAAATTAAATTATGAAAAAAATTAATACTATTAGTAAATGAAAATTAATAAAAAATTAATTTTATCTTTTATGGCTCCTTTAATGATTTTCATATCTGCTATCGGATTGATATTTAGAGATAATTCCAGGAAGATTTTTTATTTACCTATTGGCTTAATGGGTATAGTGATTATTTCGGAGAGAGGAATTAGCAGACATTTACATAGAAAAAATATTTTAAAAAAGATAAAGTCTTATCAAAAAGTTAAATAAAATTATTTTATTTATTTTCACGCATTATGAGATGACTATTTTTTAAAAAAGAGCTATTAATATGATAAATACTAGGGGTGCTAAGAAATTTAACTTAGCTGAGATCATACCCTTTGAACCTGAATTATTAATTTTGATGCAGGGAAGTGGAGATTTGATCAAACTTTAGTAATAACACTTTTTTAAAAATTACGAAATTACGAAATTATGAGAAGTTCTTGGATTAAGCCTCGCCTTGGGAAAGACAATGTAACTCAGATGAACTTTGCGAGAAACGGATATATTACTGAAGAAATGGATTTTGTTGCTAAAAAAGAGAATCTACCTTCCTCTTTAATAATGGAGGAGGTGGCAAGAGGAAGATTAATTATTCCAGCCAATATTAATCATCTGAATCTCGAGCCAATGTCTATAGGTATTGCTTCTAGATGCAAAGTCAATGCCAATATTGGTGCTTCCCCTAATGCAAGTGATATCAATGAAGAAGTAGAAAAGCTCAAACTAGCTGTTAAATATGGTGCTGATACAGTTATGGATCTCTCTACGGGAGGAGTAAATTTAGATGAAGTGCGGCAAGCAATTATTCAAGAATCTCCTGTTCCCATAGGAACTGTTCCTGTTTATCAAGCTTTAGAAAGTGTACATGGTTCAATAGATAGACTAACAGAAGACGATTTTCTTCACATAATTGAAAAACATTGTAAGCAAGGCGTAGATTATCAAACTATTCATGCTGGTCTATTAATAGAGCATTTGCCAAAAGTTAAAGGAAGAATTACTGGAATTGTTAGTAGAGGGGGAGGTATTTTAGCCCAATGGATGTTACATCATTTTAAGCAAAATCCTCTCTATACAAGGTTTGATGATATTTGTGAGATTTTTAAAAAATATGATTGTACTTTTTCTCTAGGAGATTCACTAAGGCCTGGATGTTTGCATGATGCTTCTGATGATGCTCAGCTAGCTGAATTGAAGACCTTGGGCGAGCTCACTCGAAGAGCATGGGAACATAATGTTCAAGTAATGGTCGAGGGTCCTGGTCATGTTCCTATGGATCAAATTGAGTTTAATGTAAGGAAGCAAATGGAAGAATGTTCAGAAGCGCCTTTCTATGTACTTGGTCCCTTGGTAACAGATATTTCTCCTGGTTATGACCATATATCAAGTGCTATTGGGGCGGCGATGGCAGGATGGTATGGAACTTCTATGTTGTGTTATGTAACCCCAAAAGAACATTTAGGTCTCCCAAATGCAGAAGATGTTCGAGAAGGATTAATTGCTTACAAAATAGCTGCTCACGCTGCTGATATAGCACGACATAGAGCAGGCGCTCGTGATCGCGATGATGAACTTAGTCATGCAAGGTATAACTTTGATTGGAATAAACAATTCGAACTTTCATTAGATCCAGAAAGGGCAAAGCAGTACCATGATGAGACACTACCTGAAGAAATTTTTAAAAAGGCGGAATTTTGTTCAATGTGTGGTCCAAAACATTGTCCAATGAATTCAAAGATTTCAGATGAATCTCTTGATCAGTTAAAAGATAAACTTGAAGAATGTAATACTTCAGCGTAGTTATCAATTATTAGTTATAAAATTTCTTTTGTCTTATTAACTACGTTTTCGACTGTAAATCCAAAATTTTTCATACATTCTCCACCTGGTGCCGATGCACCAAACCTATCCATAGTAATACAAATCCCATCAAAACCTGTATATTTATGCCATCCAAATGAATGGGCAGCTTCTACTACAACTCTCTTTTTCACACTACTAGGTAAAACACTTTCTTTGTAAGAATCTTCTTGTTCTTCGAAAAGTTCTACGCAAGGCATAGAAACAACTCTAATTTTTTTACCTAAGCTTGAAATTTCCTTACTTGCCTCAATGCAAAGATTCAGTTCGCTTCCAGTACCAATAAATATTAGATCTGGTGTTCCTTCGCAATCGGAAATTACGTATCCTCCGAGAGCAACTTTGTCGATTGAAGTATTTTCTTGATTTGGCATACCTTGTCTGCTTAAACAAAGGGCAGAGGGTCTTTTTCGATTTTGAATAGCAAGCTTATAAGCTCCACTTGTCTCATTTCCATCTCCTGGTCTGAAAACTAGCATGTTAGGCATGGCACGAAGAGAAGGGATAGTTTCAATAGGTTGATGTGTTGGGCCGTCTTCTCCCACACCAATTGAATCATGTGTTAACACATAGATCACTCCCAGTTCGCTGAGTGCCGAAAGCCTCATTGAACCTCTCATATAATCGGCGAAAACAAGGAAGGTGCCACCATAAGGAATAAGACCACTATTGTGATAGGCAATTCCATTAAGTACAGCTGCCATTGCATGCTCTCGTACACCAAAGTGTAGATATCTTTTTTCAGGACTATGAGGTTGGAATGATCCTGTTTCTCCCTTGATATCTGTGTAGTTAGAGTGAGTTAAATCTGCAGATCCACCAATTAATTCAGGCAGGTTAGGTCCCAAAGCACCTAAACATATTTGTGAATGCTTTCTGGTAGCTAATCCTTTATCATCAGGAGTATAAGAAGGGAGTTCTGAGTCCCAATTCTCAGGTAATTGGCCTTTTAACATTCTGTTTAATTCGGCTCCTTCGGAGGGATATTTTTTTTGATATTCTTCAAATTTAGAATCCCATTCCTTCTCTAAGCTTTCCCCTTTATCTATTGATTTTCTAAAATGCGCATACACTTCATTTGGTATTTCAAATGGAGGATATTCCCAATTTAGAAACTCTCTAGTTAATGCAGCTTCTTCTTCTCCAACAGCTGCTCCATGAATTCCAGCAGTATCTGATTTATTGGGCGAACCATAACCTATTGTTGTAGAAATTTTTATAATTGATGGTTTGTCTGTAATTAATTTTGCTTTTTCGATAGCTTCAGTTATTCCTTTAACATCATGATTACCATCTTCAACATGTTGTACATGCCATCCATAAGCTTCGTATCTTTTTAAAACATCTTCTGTGAAAGAAACGTCGGTTCGACCATCAATTGTAATTTGATTATCGTCATAGAGTGCAATTAATTTTCCAAGTTTAAGGTGACCAGCTAATGAGCATGCCTCGGACGCGATACCTTCTTGATTACAGCCGTCACCCATTATTACGTAAGTATAGTGATCAACGATATTACAATCAGGCTTATTAAATTTAGCTGCTAAGTGAGTTTCAGCTATTGCTAAACCAACTGCATTTGAAATTCCAGCTCCGAGAGGACCTGCTGTAACCTCAACACCTTCTGTTTCGAATGTTTCTGGATGTCCTGGAGTTTTTGATCCCCATTGTCTAAATTCTTTAATATCCTCTAAAGAGACTGATTTGTATCCTGTCAAATGAAGCAAAGAATATAAAAGCATACAGCCATGACCAGCTGATAATACAAAACGGTCTCTGTTGAACCATTTTGGGTTGGTGGGGTTGTGATTAAGAATGTTTTGCCATAATGCATAACCCATAGGAGCACACCCCATTGGCAATCCAGGATGTCCACTATTAGATTTATTTACTGCATCTACAGCAAGCATTCTTATACTATTTACACAAAGTGATTCTAATGAAACAGATGCAGCGACCATTGTTTTTAATAAGTTAAGTTGGAAATACAGAATTGGTTGTCTTCAATTCATTTTGCTAAAAGCAAGGCAAACATTGTGACCACCAAAGCCGAAAGAATTTGAAAGAGCAACTCGTACTTGAGCTTCTCTCGCATTATTTGGTACATAATCAAGATCACATTCAGGATCTGGATTGACGTAGTTAATTGTAGGAGGGATAAAATTATGTGTCAAAGAAAGTATACAAGCTACAGCTTCTATACCTCCTGAGCCTCCTAGGAGATGACCAGTCATCGACTTAGTAGAGCTTACAGGAATGAGGTAAGATCTGTCTTTAAAAATAGATTTAATTGCAGAAGTTTCATTTTTATCATTCGCTGATGTACTTGTCCCATGAGCATTAATATAATCAACTTTTTCAAGGCTAAGACAGGCGTCTTCAATTGCTAATTGGATAGCTTCGGCGCCACCAACCCCGCCTGGAGATGGAGCAGTAATATGATGGGCATCACATGTAGTTCCATATCCAACTATTTCTGCATAAATTTTCGCATTCCTTTTTTGTGCATTTTCTAAAGTCTCTAAAACAAGAATTCCAGATCCCTCTCCAATAACAAATCCATCTCTTTCTGCATCAAAAGGTCTGCTAGCAGTTTGAGGACTGTCATTCCTGAAAGAAAGAGCTTTGGCACTGGCAAAACCAGCTACTCCAAGAGGTGTAATACTTGCTTCTGCTCCTCCACAGATCATTGCATCTGCCTTTCCTAGTTGGAGTAATCTAAAAGAATCACCAATTGCATTTGAACCCGCAGCGCAAGCGGTTGAGACAGAGGAACTTGGTCCTTTTGCGCCCAAAGCGATGGCAGCCAATCCAGTTGCCATGTTTGGAATCATCATTGGGACTGTAAATGGACTTACTCTTTTAGGCCCTTTATGACTCAATATTTGAGCTTGACTTTCCATAGTTAGTAAGCCTCCAACACCAGAACCAATAATTACTCCAATTCTTGATGCATTATCTTCAGTAATTTCAAGTCCAGAATCATTAAAGGCTTGCTTTGCAGCAATAACTCCAAACTGGGAAAAGCGATCCCATCTTTTGGATTCTTTAGCTTCAATAAAATCCTCAGATTGAAGATGTTTTACTTCTGCAGCAAATTTGCAGGGATGTTGTTCAGGATCAAAGAGAGTAATATCTGAGACTCCATTAGTTCCTGTTTGAAGACCGACTAAATATTCATCAATGTTATTACCAATTGGAGTTACTGCTCCAATACCGGTAATAACTACTCGATGGAAATTTGGCATTCTGTATTAACCTTTTTTTTCTTCGATGAATTTTACTGCATCGCCAACAGTTGCTATTCCTTCAGCTGCTTCATCGGGAATTTCAATATCAAAGGCTTCTTCTAAAGCCATAACGAGTTCAACGGTATCTAGAGAATCTGCACCTAAATCATTTTGGAAATTTGAATCTGATTTTACTTCTCCTGATTCAACGCTTAATTGTTCTGAAACAATTGAACAAACTTTTTCGAGGATTTCTTGTGACATAGTTTATGGAAATTACTAATTATCTATATGATTTTATGCCCTAGAGTTAACAAGAGTGAAGCATATCTTAATTTTTTTAATTTCTTTGTAAGACAATAGTATTATAAAACGAGGTTCAAAAGACAATTTTTACATGTCACACGCAGTTAAAATTTACGACACTTGCATTGGTTGTACCCAATGTGTAAGGGCTTGCCCACTTGATGTTTTAGAGATGGTTCCATGGGATGGCTGCAAAGCTGGCCAAATAGCTTCATCTCCTAGAACTGAAGATTGTGTAGGTTGCAAAAGATGTGAAACGGCATGTCCTACAGATTTTTTAAGTATTAGAGTTTATTTAGGAGATGAGACTTCTAGGAGTATGGGCTTAGCTTATTAATTATTTATAGTGCAGTTTTAAGAGAGTCCATGTTTTAAGAAATACTTATTTTATTTCAATATAATTGAAAAAAAAATTCGTATGTGTGGAATAGTTGCTGTAACAGGTTATAAAAAAGCTTTACCATTATTAATAAATGGTTTAGAAAAACTTGAATATAGAGGATATGATTCTGCAGGTATTGCAATAATCAATTCTGAAACAAATAATATTAGTTGTAACAAAGCAGAGGGAAAACTTAAGAACTTAAAAAGTAAGCTTAATGAAGAGAATATTCCAGGAACTGTGGGAATAGGTCATACAAGATGGGCCACTCATGGAAAACCTGAGTTTAAAAATGCTCATCCTCATATCGATTGTTCAGGAACCATAGCGGTTGTTCAAAATGGTATTATTGAAAATTTCCAAGATTTAAAAAATAAACTAGAAAAAGAGGGTGTTATTTTTAATTCTGATACAGATACAGAGGTAATTCCTCACCTAATTAAAAGGGAATTAAATACATTAAGTAAACTTAACCTTGAGAATAATGGCTCAACATTATTAGTGGCTGTGAGAAATGTAATATCTGATTTGGAAGGATCTTATGCTTTAGCCATTTTATGGGCTGATGCTCCAACCTCTTTGGTAGTTGCGCGAAGACAAGCACCCTTGATTATTGGTTTGGGCGAAGGTGAATTTATTTGTGCAAGTGATACTCCAGCTATTGCAAACTTTACAAATATTATTTTGCCTATGGAGGATGAAGAAATAGCTTTGTTGACTCCTCTTGGAATAGAAATATATGACAAAAACAATGAGAGACAATATCGAAATCCAGTTTCTTTAAAAGTCTCAGAGCAAATAATGGATAAGATGAATTTTAAACATTATATGTTAAAGGAGATATATGATCAGCCACAGACCGCAAAAAACTGGTTGGAAAATTATTTAATTCAAAACTGCGAAGAGGGCAAATATCAAATTAATTATTCTTTTAATACAAAGTTTTTTGAATCAATAGAAAGAG
>CACBHP010000030.1 GCA_902539115.1 uncultured Prochlorococcus sp.
TTTGGCCCAAAATCAAAATTTCTTGATTTTGCATAATCATTAATTTTGTATTTCGCAAAATTTTCCCAGGTATTTTGAGCTTTTAATAAAAATGACATTTTCTGATAACTTTAAAAAAAATTTTTTTGTATTGATAGAAATTTCAAAAATTCGACTGCAAATAAATCCTTAAAATTTTTCTATTTCACTTTTAAGTAAATATGTTTGCTTGAAGTATTTATTTTAAACTTCTAATCCGTACATTTTATACTCTTAAATCGCTCTCTGCGTAGGAGGATATTTAGTGGTCAAATACTTTTTAAATCTATTTTTAATTTTAAATCTTTATTTAGATAATTTTTTCTAAAAGATTTTTATATATTTATCAAAATTATTATGAATAATTTATTAGTGAGAGATGTTAAATATCTTGATGAACAATACAGAATAGGTGAAGGCATAATTTCGGACGATGCATTTAAGCAACTTGAAAAGCTCTTTATTCCTGTTGATACAGAATCGGACTACTTTAATCAAAAAAATAATAACCTTTTGCCAAAATTAGCTAAAGAAAACTATAAAGAATTTTTGGAAAGTTTATTAACAAAAACAAGATTAAGCATTCAACCAAAAATTGATGGCTGTGCTATTGCAATTAGATATATAGATGGCAATTTTAATAAAGCTATTACAAAAAAAGGATTTGATGTCTCAAGCAAAATTAAACAAATTAAAAATGTCCCCGATTGTATTCCTATCAAACGAGATCTTCAAATTAGAGGTGAACTATACGCTACAAAACAAGTTGCCGGAATTTCCCAAAGAATTACAAGAAAATACCTCAATGATAAGAAAGGGATTGGAGAAAGTCTCAGCTTTTGCTGTTTCCAAATACTTAATGGAAGACTTAACCAATACGAAACCCTTAACTATCTTAAAAAATGTGGCTTCAGCACCCCTGAAAGTTACTTCACAAATCATACAAGCGAAATCCAAATATATAAAAAAAATTGGTTAGAGAGAAAAATATTTGCGAAATATCCAACAAATGGGATAGTTATTAAAATAAATAGTAGGAAATTACAGTTACTTAGAGAGAAAAGTTTATCTCAAAATAACGAATGGCAATATGCAATTGAAAAATAATATTAAATAGTATCTTCAAAAAGAGCTCACGATACTGATTTCCAGTATTTACAGTGGAAAAGTAATTAATTTTGGTTAAATTCCAAAGCAATTTGCAGGATTACTAAATGACTGCCACTGTTTCAAGACCTAAAATCTCTAACTGGGAAACATCTAATATTCCAAACCTTAAAGGCAAAACAGCTCTAATTACTGGTGCAAATAGTGGTCTTGGATACTACACTGCAAAAGCCTTAGCCGAAAAAAATGCTCATGTAGTCATAGCTTGTAGATCGCTTGAAAAAGCTAATCAAACTATCAAAAAACTTAAAAGTCTTAATCCTGATGGAATATTTACACCTTTAGAATTAGATTTGTCAGATTTAAAAAATGTTGTTGAAGTTCAGTCCAAAATTTTTGATGATTTTGATAATTTGGATTTACTAATTAATAATGCAGGTATTATGCATCCGCCTAAAACACTTAGTGCCCAGGGATATGAAATACAATTTGCAGTTAATCATTTAGCCCATATGCTTTTGACTCTCAAGCTACTTCCAATTATTGAAAAAAAAGAAGAATCTAGAATAGTGACTGTTACTTCTGGAGCACAATTTTTTGGTAAAGTTGGTTGGAAAAATCTGAAAGCTGAGAACTATTACAATAAATGGGAATCTTACTCCAATAGCAAATTGGCAAATGTAATGTTTGCTTTGGAACTAAATGAGAACTTAATACACAAAAATATACTTTCTTTAGCTGCTCACCCTGGAATTGCAAAAACAAATCTCTTTACCGCTCAAAAACCTAAACCTAGTCCAATAGAAACATTCTCCTTGGAATTATTTAGCCCTATTTTTCAATCTGCTGAAATGGGTGCTTTACCTCAACTTTTTGCAGCTACTTCACCAGAGGCAAGAGGCGGTGATCATTATGGTCCTAAATTTAATTTCAGAGGTCATCCAAAACTTTCCCCTACTTCTCCTTTAGCCATTAATAAAAAAGAAAGAAAAAATTTATGGGAAAAAAGCCTTGAAATACTCAGTAACTTTTTATAAATTTTTCATTTTTACTAACTTTAGAAAATACTTCAAGATATGTAATTCACTTTCTGAGAGTTTCATAAATTCTGTTAACGCATCATAATTTTTTTCATCAATTTTTTTTGACAATTGAAGAAAAGTATCATGGTTTTCATTAACAAAGCGCTCAGCAATCTGAGACGGTGTTAAACCCTGTTCAATTAATTCACCTGGAGCATTTTTCTCCCACTTTTCATAAAACCAAGAGAACCAATATTTTGCAGTATTATCTTCCATTAATTTACTTTTCTTTGGCGAATTCTATAAATACTGAAGAAAGATCTCATGATTGAATTAACTCTTAAACACAATTAATATAAGTGCAATTATAAATTTAATGATAGATAATAATCATTCAAGTAAAAGAAAAAATATTAATCTTATAATTGGATTAGGTAAATCTGGATTTTGGGCTGCCAAGTATTTGAGAAGCATCAAAAAGAGAGTAATTGTTTGGGAAAGTAAAGATGGTATAGAATTCTTAGAAAGAAAAAAAGAATTGGAGAGACTTAATATACTAGTTTATCTGAATAAAGAATTTGTATTTAAAGAAATTCAACCTTTCGTGAAAGAGATTGAATCTGTTGTTATAAGTCCATCAATACCTTATGACCATGCAACTATTATTAAGTTAAAAAAAAAGGGTATTAAAGTAATTGGAGAAATTAATATTGCATGGGAAATTTTAAAAGACACAAATTGGATAGGTATTACTGGCACTAATGGCAAGACTACTGTTACTCATCTACTGAGCCATATACTCTGCGATAATGGATTATATGCTCCTTTTGCTGGGAATATTGGTACACCTTTATGTAAATATGCTTACTCCAAAAAAAAAGAAAAAATTGATTGGGTTGTAGCTGAATTAAGCAGTTATCAAATAGAAATATCTCCAGAAGTAAAACCTAATATTGGAATCTGGACAACCTTCACAGAAGATCATCTTGAAAGACATAAAACACTTGAAAACTATTTCAACATAAAAAAAAGCTTACTAGAAAAATCAGATTTTAGAATTTATAATTATGACGATAAAAAACTAAGAAATCAGTACAGTTCATTATCAAGAGGGGTTTGGATAACAACTAGTTTGGATAAATCAAATTTTATTCAATGCGCTTATTGGATAGATGATCAAGCATACATTGTAGAGAGAGGAAAGAGATTATTCAAACTTGAACATTTTTCTTTAAAAGGAATGCATAATCTTCAAAATCTTTTGTTGGTAATAGCAGCAGCAAGAAGAGTTGGATTATCTGGGAAGAAGATTCAAGATTCTCTATCTAATTACAGACAATTACCACATAGGATGGAGACAATTTATCAAAATAATGATCTGGAAATAATTAATGATAGTAAAGCTACAAATTTTGATTCATCTATTGCAGGAATAAGTTCAATTGAAGGGCAAATAATAATCATTGCTGGGGGTAGATTAAAAAGCAATAAATATAGTGAGTGGATAAAAGTTTTAAAGAAAAAAGTTCAATGTGTTTTCCTTTTTGGAGAAAGCGCAAAAGTCCTAAAAATGGCGCTTATTAATGAAGGATTTAAAAAAAATATTTTTGAATTTTCAGAACTCAAAGAGCTTTTAAATTTTGTTTTTCATTATTTACAAAATAATAGAGTTGGAACATTATTATTCTCACCCTCATGCTCTAGTTTTGATCAATTTAAAAATTATGAAGAGCGTGGAGATTATTTCAAGAAACTAATAAGTGAACAATTAAAGGTAAATAAATCCATTTTTTGTTCAAATATTATTTCGTAATTTTCAGGTCGGTCATCACAACCGCCTCCCCCCTAGCAAATATTCACTAATCTAGTTAGATTTTGATTATAAATTAACTACTATCAATGAGTGAATCTAACAATTTACCTCAAGCAATAAGTCATAAAAAATTAAGTTACTTGATGCTTAAGGCACAAAAGGATTCTCATTTTTCTGATGAATTATCAGAAATAGAAAGTCTTGAAAAAAGAGAATTTGAAGAGTTAATAAATAATTGGGAAGCTTCTACTAAGAAAGTAGTTAATGAGTTATCAAAAAGAAAAGAGAATTTACTAAAAGATAAATCACCAAATTCTTTAATAGCTCTTGGTGCTATGGAAGTTCACCTTAACATGGCTTTGCAAGCCTTAAATGCCTTTAATAAAGATGTTAATGATTAATAGTGACAGTTAAACTATAAAGAAGGCATCGAAAATAAGAGAAAATCTAGCTCTTTTTCAGTTTCCATAGAGACATCATCATAAAAATTAACTTCAAATCCCAAGCCATCTCCAGATTCGAGACATATATTTAAATTGGAGTCTTTACTTTTTAATAAAAGATTACCTTTTATTATTTGTATCCAATTATATTTATCGATTTTTAATGGCATTTTTTTTTCTTTAATAGATTTATATTTACAACGCCATAAAGAGATATCCTGATTTAAAAAAAGTTTATTATTTTGACCGTTTTTGTAATCAAAAATAATATTATCCCCCAACTTTTCCTTTAATGATATTTGGTCATAGCGAGGTTTGATATTTTCTTTTTGAGGGTATATCCAGATCTGAAACAACTTGCAGGTTTCATTTTCTTCGTTCTTCTCGCTATGAGAGATCCCAGTGCCTGCAGACATAACTTGCACTTCATCTTGGTGAATTTTTCCAAGATTGTTTAACGAGTCTCTATGAGTTATTGCTCCTTCTGTTACAACAGTAATTATTTCCATATTTGAATGAGAATGTGTATTAAATCCCGCATTAGGAGAAATAATATCTTCGTTGATAACTCTAATATTCCCAAAATTATCCCATTTTGGATCTCTATGCTCTGCGAAAGAAAAAGAATGCATCGAATCTAGCCATTCTCTAGTTGATCTAAATCTTTCGTGCGATTTCCTTATTTTAATTATTTTTAAAGACATAAATAATTAGAAAATTAATATTGTGTTTTTCTGTTAATTAAAATGATTGAAAATTATAAACTATAAACAAGGAGAATTATTTTTATTTATTAATTTTACTTTGTGCTTTATTTGCTTTGTTGATTATTTTTTTTGCCTCTTCTCTTGTAGAACATTTTTCTGCCTTAATATTTAAGTTTTTTAGTTTATTTAATTGCTTAGAAACTTTCATGTAAAGTTTTAAATTAACTATTAGAAGTTAACACATATTTAATGTAATAGCTAAAAATAATGAATTTCATTAAGCCTTATTCCTAAAAATAAGATTGTAGGATGGAATTGTCGGGGCAGTATAGAGGATGTATTGGATTATCTTTGATTGTTTTCCTAATTAAAAGCGGTCCAAGAGGATTATCAAAATTATTTTTCCTAATTGAGTTATATTGCATTATTTTTTTTGATATTCTTCTATTTCTATTTAGAAATTTACCTTTGTTACCCCAACCTAACCACAAATCACAATTTTTATTTTCAGACCAGTGTTTTAAGTTTTTATAAATATGATTATTATTTAGATAACCCACAGGGTTTTTATGATTAAAAAGTTTTTCTGGTTTGCTTGAAATAAGAGCAAATAGATTGATTAATTTTACTTTGCCGTAATTATTGTTTTTCGAAATTTTGATAATCTTTTTTGTTGTATTATCTAAGAAAACTTCATCAGATAATGATGGATTTAAACCAATAAAAATAATTTCCTTTTTAGATTTAGTAATCTTATAACTTAAACTCCATCTATATAGTTTGTTAGCACTTATTAAACAATTTCTTTCTAGTAAAAAATTTTTCAACCTAAACCTACACCTCTAGCCATAAGAGTGGCAAATAAAGGTATTGTTGCGAATCCTACTAATTCAGTAGTAATAATGAGTCTGAACCTGTTAACTAAATTTTCAGATATTTCAGGTAATTTATTCTTACTTAATGGAATGGCCCATAAGATATAGGTTGTTGTTGGGTATAAAGAAAGTAATCCCACAAGAATGTAAAGAGAAACTTTTATCCAAAACACAGGATTACCTGTATAGAAATCACCTCCTTGACCAAAATACTTAACACGCAAAATCCCAGTAACCAATATGGCAACTCCTGCCAAACCATAGACCACATCTGCAATTATCATTGAAATCGTCTCATTTCTATTAAGACCTACTTTGAGAGTCAATCTTTCAAACAAAAGAGAACCGAAACACAATATAATTCCTAAATAATGAACATATGCTACTAATGCATTTTTAGCAATTTCACCCGTTAAAAAAGTTCCTAATAACATTTTCTAGTCAAAATTTATACAATACTAACCACCAAATAAACAATTTGTTTAGAAAATTGATTAAACAATAAAAAGCAAGGAATTAAATCTAGGACTCTAAAAACCTTTTTTGACCATCTTCTAAAAAATCCTTTTTATTCCATACTTCGATTACATCTGGGAAATGTTTTTCCATACAATTATCACAAACCCCATGACTGAATCTAATATCACTAATTTTCAAAAGATATTTTTCTAAATGCATCCAATCGCCCTCCTTATTTTTAACTTCTCTGCAATATGAACATACAGACAAAATCCCTTCCTGTTTATGCAAATTAGATAATGCATCTAGCAAATTTAATGACTTTTTTCTAAGCTCTAAAAATGAAACTATTTGCTTGGATAATAATTCCATAATATTAAATTGTTGAGTAGTTAGATTTCCTGGCTTTCTGTCTATTACGCAAATAGTTCCAAGCTTATTACCATCACTATTTCTAAGGGGAAAACCCGCATAAAAACGAATCTTTGGATCTCCAGTTACCAACGGATTATTTATAAATCTTTCATCTTGGAAAGCATCATGAATAATTAATGGACTATTTTCTTTTATTGCATGTGTACAAAAAGACCAATCTCTTCTAGTTTCTGATATTTGAAGTCCTATTTTGGATTTAAACCATTGTTTATCTTTGCCAACCAAAGTGATTAAAGAAATAGGCACATTACAGGTTGCAGCTGCAATTTTTGTAATATCGTCATAACATGATTCTGGCTTGGTTCCCAAAATCCTATATTCTGCTAAAGCTTTTAATCTTCTTTCCTCTTCTTCTTTTTTTGATACAAGATTCTGCATTAATCTTCACCAATAATTAAAACTTTAAAATTAAAGTTTCGCTAAAAAACTTTTTCCTCCTAATACTTAATAAAAAAAAGATAAACTTATTGAATTGTTACTTACTGATTTATTACTGATTTATTACTTATTAATTAATTATTTAGTGATTTAACTTTGAGACTGCCATCCCAGCGATCCATCCACTTGTCCAACAATGTTGAAAATTAAATCCACCTGTGATCCCATCAACATCCAAAACTTCTCCAGAAAAAAATAACCCTGGACAAATTAAGCTCTCCATACTTTTAAAATTAACCTCATTAATTTTTACGCCTCCGGAAGTAACAAATTCCTCTCCAAATGGACCTTTGCCCGAAATTATATAATTATCCCTCATTAAAATATTTATCATTCTCTCTCTTTCATCTGCCAGTAAATCAGCCCACTTTTTCTCTTTATCAATCCCTATTTTATTTAATAAAAAACTCCATAATCTTTTTGTTAATAGTGGAACAGGTCTACTTTTAATTAGATTAACCTTGCCTTTATTTAATCTTAAATAATTAACTTTTTCTTTTAACTCCTCATAACTTAAAGAAGACCATTTAATGATTAGATTAAATTTATATTTTTGGCTATAAAGTTCCCTTGCTGCAATTGATGAAAGTTTTAATACTGCTGGCCCACTAAAACCCCAATGCGTTATTAGTAAATCGCCTCTATTCTTAAATTTCTTTTTGTTTAATTTAATTTCTATATCTATGCCCCTTATCGATACCCCACTACATTCATCCAAATTTGGTTCTTTTGTAGAAAAAGTAAAGAGCGATGGTACAGGTTTAACAATGTTGTGTC
>CACBHP010000031.1 GCA_902539115.1 uncultured Prochlorococcus sp.
ATTTCCAATTTTCCCATGATTCGCCCTCAATACGAGGTCCACTTGTTGTTCCAGTAAGTAAATCAATTAAGAAGCTTGTTGCATTATTACTTGAGAAAGATAACATTTTCCTTACAGCATCAATAATTTCATCCGATAATAATAAACTTCCTTTTTTAATCCAATAATATGCAGCAAGACCATAAACCAACTTGACTATGCTAGCAGGGTAAATCATTTTTTTATTATTAATACCAGTGCCAAATCCTTTAAATACACTTTTATTTTCACTTTTATAATTAATCCAAGTTATGGCAATATCTTCTCTTGAAAAATCTTTATTATAAGAGCATACTCTCACTAAAATATCATTTAAGGCTAGACCCATCTCTTCACTTAAATAGTAAAAGGACATTGTATGGAAAATTATAAAAATCCTATCTCACTATTTAAACAAACTAATTTTTCAAAAACTATTTGGTGGAAATTAAAAGTTAATATTTCTGGATATCAAAATGAAACAGAAGATAAATTAGTAACTGAAATATTTAAAAATAGAATTTTTAGACTGCTTTATCCAAATTTTTATCAATATAATCATAAATTTTCAAGAATTCTAGTTCAACTATATGAAGATGGCTACGTCTGCTGGATAAGTTTAGATGGATTGATTATTGAGAAATATGAATTGAGAAAAACCGAGAATTTAAAAAATGAACAATTGTTTATAAAAGATAAAGTTAACTCAATTTTAAGATGGATAAAAGATCAATCTGATTTAACTAATAAATACCTTTGGGGAGGCACATTAGGACCGAATTATGATTGTTCTGGGTTAATTCAGACTGCTTTTTTAAAGCATAATATTCATATACCTCGAGACTCTTATCAAATAAAAAGTTTTTGTAAACATCTTTTTTATTTCAAAGATTCTTATGCAGTTCTACAACCTGGCGATCTTTTATTTTTTGGAAATGAAGAAAAATGTGATCACATTGGAATATATAAAGAGGATGGAGTGTATTACCATAGCTCTGGAAAGGATTTTGGCAGAAATGGAATAGGATTAGACACCTTAAAAAAATCTAATGATAAAATCTCACTACATTATAAATCCAAACTAATTTCGGCAGGAAGAGTAGTTAGAAGTTACAGATGGGATAGAACCATACGTTAGTAAGTAAAGTTCACATTTAAATTTTAAATTAAATTTAAAATATTGCTTATTCTTTATTTTAGGAATTAACCAGCAGTCCAAATATTTTTAATGATTGGCATTATGGTATCTAAGTGTAATGTCCCAACAAGTAGCCAAGCAAAAACAGCTCCCCCACAGCCTCCTAACCAAAATCCACTTGTAAAATCAGCCCAACCAGCTCTTGTAAATAAGTCCTTTGGTGGATTATTAACAGTCGCATCTGGAGGTTGAACATTAGGTGCTTTACCAGGGGCATTGTAAAGAACTAAGAGTGCTGTCAAAATATGAACAGCTCCAATAGCAGCAAGAAGTCCAGCAGTTAGAGCAAATTCAGAATTTCTTAATGGGCCAGTCATGGTGAAAGGGCCGTATAGAAGATATCCAAAAGCTGCTCCAGTTTCTAATCCTCTAAAATTAGGAGAAATACCTTCTCTGTAAAAAGGCAAATTATTTATAAAGGCTTTTGTAAAATAGCCACTATTAACTGGAGTAGCTAAATTACCAACACATGGATCAGTAACTGTTTTTACTGCCCATTGTTCTGCAACACCTATATCATTTGGTTGTACAGAATTATCTATATACTTCTCATCAAACTTAATTGAACTTGTTGATTCTGAGAATGATTTTTGAAAGTCGCTCATTTTTTTAATAGTTTAGTGTTTAATAATTTATTCAGTTGCTGTAATAAATCTTCCAATTAATACGATAAAAACAGCAGGCATTGCTATACCAATTAATGGAACAAAAATTGAGGGTAAGAGACTTGGTAAATCAGATGGCATAGTTCTTTAAACATCTTTAAACACTTTAGTATTTATCTGGGAAATAGTGTTAATTTTATTACTGGATGATATAAAAATTATTAACTTTTTACATGTTAAATTTTTTCGCAATTGTACTTATTATTTTTATAGGAATATTACTTCTAATTTTTAAACAAAAAATCTTTAGAAAGTTAATAAATAAAGACAAATTACATTCTGTTAGATGAAAAAAAAATAATAATAAATTTCTCTCTAATAAAAAAGTTTTTCATACAATACCAAAGCAAACAAGTACTCGCTATTTTATAAAAAATCTCAAAGAAATAAAATGTTTAGTCTTTTTCAAGGAAATACAGAAGACAAATTAAAAGCATTAAAAATTACGGAAGAATTGGCTGATAAATCAACATTATCAATTTTACGAAAAGGCTTAAGAGATATGTCTCCTGAAGTGGTTAAGATTTCAGCTTTCTTAATAAGAAAATTTAATTAAAATTCAATTTTGATTGGTACTAGTTATTGATCTAATTCTATAAATTGGACGATTTTGACTTTCATGATATGTTCTAATTAAAAGTTCGCTCAATAATCCAAAACTAAATAATTGAACCCCAGCAATTCCCAAAATTAATGCAAACATTAGCAACGGACGATTTCCAATTTCCTCACCCATTATTTTTAAAACTATCAAATAAGAACTAATTGCAAGACTAGTCAAAATACTTATAATTCCAAAAAAACCAAATCCATACATTGGTCTTGTTAAAAATTTAGTCATAAACCATACAGTTAGTAAATCCATTAAAACTCTAAAAGTTCTATCGATTCCATATTTACTAGATCCATATTGCCTGCTTCTATGATTAACTTTAATTTCTTTTATTCTTGCACCTTCAATATTTGCTAAAACGGGCAAAAACCTGTGAAGTTCACCATATAACTTAATATCATCTATTATTTCTTTCTTAAAAGCTTTTAATGAGCATCCATAGTCATGCAACTTCAAACCTGTTACCTTAGCTATTAATTTATTCGCAATTTTTGATGGTATCTTTCTATTGATTAATTTATCTTTTCTATCAAACCTCCATCCACAAACCAAATCATAACCATTATTAATTTCTGAAATTAATGTAGGAATATCATTTGGATCATTCTGTAAATCACCATCCAAAGTAATGACGATATCGCCTTTAGAATTATCAAAGCCAGCTGACATTGCTGCAGTTTGCCCATAATTTTTGCGAAGGGAAATAACTGACAATTCTTTAATTTTGAAAGTTAATTTTTTTAATACTTGATAAGTATTGTCTTTAGAACCATCATTTACAACAATCAATTCAAAATTAAATTTATGAAATAACATTACATCTATAACTTCATCCAACAAAAGACCAACACTTTCACTTTCATTGAAAACAGGGACGATAATAGAAATTAATTGTTTTATATCTGACATTTATATTTAATAGTAATTATATAATTTTAACTTAATTTAGAACACTAAAATTAAACAAAAAAAATCACCACAAAGGTGGTGATTTAAATTATTTTTAGCAAATTTAACCAAACTTACCTGAAGTTGATGCTATGACAAATGCACCGAATGTAAGTATGTTTCCAATTGTGAAATGTGCTAGTCCAACTAATCTAGCTTGAACAATTGATAGTGCAACTGGTTTATCTCTCCAGCCAACAAGGTTAGCTATTGGAGTACGCTGATGTGCCCAAACTAATGTTTCAATTAATTCTTGCCAGTAACCGCGCCATGATATTAAGAACATGAAACCAGTAGCCCAAACTAAGTGACCGAATAGGAACATCCAAGCCCAAGGAGATAGAGAATTTACTCCAAATGGATTATATCCATTAATAAGTTGAGCAGAATTTAACCAGAGATAATCTCTGAACCAACCCATTAGATAAGTTCCTGATTCATTAAATTGTGCTACATTACCCTGCCAAATTGCTAGGTGTTTCCAATGCCAATAGAAAGTTACCCATGCAAGTAAATTTAATGCCCAGAACATAGCTAGGTACATAGCGTCCCAAGATGAGCTATCACAAGTACCTCCACGTCCAGGTCCATCGCAAGGGAATGCATAACCTAAATCTTTCTTGTCAGGAATTAATTTTGTTCCTCTAGCATCAAGTGCACCTTTGATAAGGATTAATGCAGTTGTATGAAGACCTAATGCAATAGCATGGTGAACTAAGAAATCTGCAGGACCGATAGGTAAGAAAGCACTTAATGCATCTTGTCTATTGATAAGATCCATCCAGTAATGATTACCTGGCAATGAATTAGCTGCTATACTTGCTGAACTTGTAGGATCAGATAATAAAGCGTTAAAGCCATACATCATCTTACCTTGAGCAGCTTGAACGAATTGAGCAAACACTGGCTCAATTAGAATTTGCTTTTCAGGATTACCAAAAGCTACAACAACATCGTTATGAACATAAATTCCAAGAGTATGGAATCCCAACAACATTGTTACCCAACTAAGGTGACTTATTAAAGCTTCCTTCGTTCCAAGAACTCTTGCTAATACATTATCTTTATTTAATTCTGGATCGTAATCTCTAACGAAGAAAATAGCGCCGTGTGCGAAAGCACCAACCATCAAGAACATTGCTATGTATTGATGATGACTATATAAAGCAGATTGTGTAGTGTAGTCCCTTGCAATGAAAGCATATGAAGGAAGTGCACCCATATGTTGAGCTACTAGAGAAGTTGCTACACCAAGTGATGCTAATGCTAGTCCAAGCTGGAAATGTAATGAATTATTTACAGTTTCATATATTCCATCGTGGTTAATTCCGAAACTACCTTTGTGAGGATCATTAGGGTGTCTTGTATTATGAGCTTCTGTAATTTCTTTGAGGCTATGACCAATACCAAAGGTATTTCTATACATATGACCAGCAATTACGAAAACTGTTCCAATCGCAATATGATGATGGGCAATATCAGTAAGCCATAAAGCTTCACTTTGAGGATGAAGACCACCTAAGAAAGTAAAGATTGCTGTACCAGCTCCCTCAGCTGTTCCAAAAACTTGATCTAGAGAATCAGGATTTTGGGCATATGCTCCCCAGTTTAAAGTAAAGAAAGGAGCTAGTCCTGCAGGGTGTGGAAGCACTGTTAACCAGTTATCCCAACCTACATGCTGTCCTCTTGATTCAGGTATGGCAACATGAACCAAATGACCTGTCCAAGCTATACTACTAAATCCAAATAACACAGCTAAATGATGATTTAATCTTGACTCTGCATTTTTAAACCAAGCTAGAGAGGGTCTGAATTTTGGCTGTAAGTGTAACCAACCTGCAAATAGAGTCCAACAAGCCAAAATACTCATGAATATTGAAGCTTGGAAGAGTTGCTCATTAGTTCTCATTCCAATTGTGTACCACCAATGGTAGAGACCTGAGTAAGCTATATTTACTGGACCACTGGCTCCAGCTTGTGTCATTGCTTCTGTGATACCAGATCCAAAATGTGGATCCCAAATAGCGTGAGCAATAGGACGAACGTGAGTTGGATCAAGTACAAACTGCTCGAAGTTACCTTGCCAAGCAATATGAAATAAGTTACCAGCTACCCAGAGGGCGATTATTGCTAGGTGACCAAAATGTGTAGAGAAAAGCTTCTGATAAAGCTTTTCTTCGGTCATACCATCATGACTTTCAAAGTCATGAGCGGTAGCTATTCCGTACCATATTCGTCGGGTTGTAGGGTCCTGAGCTAGACCCTGGTTAAATGATGGAAATTTTGTTGCCATTGAATTAAAAAGGTGAAGTTCAGGTGATTAGCCCAAGCCGAAAAGGCGAGCATGGAAGAAAGCCCATGTGGTAGCAATACCACCGACAAGGAAGTGAGTTACACCTACCGCTCTACCCTGAGTGATAGATAAAGCTCTTGGTTGAATGGTTGGAGCAACTTTAAGTTTGTTATGTGCCCAAACAATGGATTCGAATAATTCTTGCCAATATCCTCTTCCACTAAAGAGGAACATTAAACTGAATGCCCATATGAAGTGAGCTCCTAGGAACATCAAACCGTACATGCTTATGGATTGGCCATAACTTGTTAATACTTGAGAAGCTTGCGCCCAAAGAAAATCTCTTAACCAACCATTAATAGTAATGGAGCTTTGTGCGAAATTACCACCAGTAAGTCCCCAAACATCACTCTGCATTTTCCAAGAGAAGTGGAAGATAACTATTGATAAACAGTTATACATCCAGAAAAGAGCCAAGAACACGTGATCCCATGAAGAAACTTGACATGTACCACCTCTTCCAGGACCATCGCAAGGGAATCTAAATCCTAAAGAAGCTTTATCAGGAATCAATCTTGAACTTCTTGCGTAAAGTACTCCTTTGAGAAGTATCAAAACAGTTACGTGAATTTGGAAAGCATGAATATGATGAATCATTAAGTCAGCTGTCCCTAATGGAATTGGAGCTATAGCAACCTTTCCACCCACCTCAACTAAACTTCCATTAAAAACTTCGCTTATAGCTTTGTGAGGTAAAGCTTCTGCAGTACCTGCTAAAAGAGAAGTTCCAACAGCTGATGCTTGAATACTCTGTACCCATTGAGCAAAAATTGGCTGAAGTTGGATTGCAGAATCACTAAACATATCTTGGGGTCTGCCCAAGGCTCTCATAGTATCGTTATGAATATATAGTCCGAAACTATGGAATCCTAACCACATACATACCCAGTTCAAGTGACTGATTAATGCGTCTCTTGCTTTAAGGATTCTGTCTAATACGTTATCAATATGTTTTGCTGGATCGTAATCTCTAACCATTGCAATTCCGGCATGAGCGCCTGCACCCACTATGAATAATCCACCTATCCACATGTGATGGGTAAATAATCCAAGAACTGTCATGTAGTCAGTAGCTATATATGGATATGGAGGCATCGCATACATGTGATGAGATACAAGTATGCTTATTGAACCAAGCATTGCTAGGTTCACGGCAAGCTGAGCATGTCTACTTTCTGCCATGAACTCAAAAAGACCTTGATGTCCTTTAGGAGCAGGGAATAATATTGGGTCTCCTTGCTGTGAATCTAATATTTCTTTCATACTATGACCAATACCGTAGTTAGTTCTATACATATGACCACCAATAATGGCTATTACACCAAAAGCTAAATGATGATGTGAAACATCAGTCATCCATAAGCTTCCTGTAACAGGGTTAAGTCCACCTTTGAAAGTAAGGAAGTCTGAGAAAGCTAACCAGTTTAAACTGAAAAAATTACCTGTACCACTTGCTAGTCCTGGAAATATCTGACCGATAATTTGTGGATCACAGAGCTGATGAGGCATAGGCATGTCTGCAATAGTTGCTATCTCCTTGCCGTTGATAACTAAAGGAGAGCCTGCATCAATTGCATCTAAGAGAGCTGCAGTAGGAGCTCCAATGTGAATACAATGACCAGCCCATGCTAAAGATCCTAGTCCTACTAAACCAGCTATATGATGATTAAGCATAGACTCTATATCTTGGAACCACTCCATTTTTGGAGCTGCTTTGTGATAATGAAAAATTCCGGCATGTAGCATAAGTGCAGCCATTACTACAGCTCCTATTGCTAAAGCCATCAGTTCACTCTCATTAGTAATTCCCCATGCTCTCCACATGTGGAATATTCCTGAACTGATTTGAATACCGTTATAGTTAGCACCGAGATCAGCATTAAGCATTTCTTGACCAACAATTGCCCATACTTGCTGAGCTCCGGGTTTGACATGAGTTGGATCAGCTAACCAACCTGAATAATTAGAAAATCTTGCTCCATGGAAAAATGCAGCACTCATCCATATAAAAATGACTGCAAGATGTCCAAAATGAGCAGAAAAGATTTTTCTTGTTGCTTCTTCAGCATCGCCTGTATGCACATCAAAATCATGTGCGTCAGCATGCAAATTCCAGATCCAAGTTGTAGTTTTTGGACCTTTAGATAATTTACTTGACCAGAAACCTGGCTTATCTAATTTGGCAAAATCAATAGGTCTTGGATCGGCCTTGACAGGATCTTCCAAAACTTTTTTGTTTTTTTCTC
>CACBHP010000032.1 GCA_902539115.1 uncultured Prochlorococcus sp.
ATGATTGTTTGCGGAATTAATCCGTTCCAATAATAATTAGGTTCATTTCTAAGATCAGACTTTTCTTTATCCTGTAATTCATCAGTTGTTAGAGCAATGATATCGATGTTATTTCTCCATATCAAATCTAAACCAGATATTATTGGAGCCATAGCTTTACTATCTGAGCTATCGTCAAGATAAAAGAATAAAACTGCGACTCTTTTATTTTTTAATGATTCCTGAAGAGTTGTCTGGGGAGGAACTATAGCCCCATTTCCTGCGTATATAGGAAAGATGTTGCCATCGTAACTATTAGAATCTTTAGAGGCATTTGCTTTATATGGACTTAAGAAAATTAATGCGATTAGGATCCATTGAATTATTTTCATTAAAGTTTAAAAACTTACTTTGAACTTGATCTTCCTAATCCTTGAAGGATTCCTTTTCCCACTAAACCGATAGCTTTGCCAACAATCTTTGTAAGGAAAGTTACGAAGAGATTACCGATATATTTTACCGCAACTTCTAACTGCGGTGCTACGGCATCTCTTATCTCAACTAACAATGTAACTTGTTTTTGTAGCCATTCTAGATTCTCTAATTCTTTCTCCCTATTTTCATTTTTAAAGTAACGGGTAAATTTTTTATCGATAATATCAATATATTCCCGTTTACTCTCATATAAATAGATTGGCATATAAATATTGTCATGCCAACGATTGTAGTTATTAATATTATTTCTAAATCTTTCAAAATTTCTTGTCGATTGTAATTCGGGATTTATAAGTACTGTTCTTAATTCAGGCCAAGAAGAACAAATATTAAAGATTTCAGAAGCTAACAAATTACAGTTCCTTATTGTCCAATTTGAAATTATATTTTCAAGGATCAAAAACGATTCTGTTTCATATAGAGGGAGTAATTTCCCATCATAGTCAAGAGCTTCATTTTTAATAATTGGCTCAATAAACATTATTGATTCATGTGATTCTCTATCTATCTCTTCGCAACTTACCTGACTATAAATAAAATCATTTATTGAGATAGATTCGCTTCCTTTTTTTAATCGAAAATAGCTGTCTGTGATATTTGAAATTGTATTAACTTTAAGTTCTTTTATAAGAGAATTTAAATCATCTCTAAAATCTTTCTCCTTATAGTTTTCCTTAATATTTTTTACTAAATTATCTAACTCATCTAACATTTTGCAAATTAGTCGTGAAATGAATGCTTTCTTTATCCCAGAGAGAATTATTGATGAATTATTAAATTCAACCTGTAAGTTAGTTGAGCTATACCTTTCTTTTAGTCTATCTAAAATTAAATTCCATATTTCTGTAGTGTTTTTATCTTTAATAAATACAGTGTTCTTATTTTCAAGATTAATTTCATTTTCAGTGTAAACTGCCTCTGTGTAAAGTTCTAGTGAATTACCCCATAAGAAAATTAGAAAAGATTTTGCTGTAATAAGTTCTCTTAATCTTCCTTTTAAAATGAATTTATAAAATTCTGGTGTTGAATCAGAATTGACATATTTGAAAATATAATTAATTTCAGAATCTATTTGTTTAAGACCTGAAGTTAAAATTTTTTGACTTAAAGAGAGAGGCTTATTTTTGTTTAATTGAACTCTGGAATTATTTTCAATATCAAATACCCTTCCTCCATTTAAAATGGTATCAATAGATTCAAGAACTTTTTCTGCAGTGGGATTTAAAAGAAAACCTTCAGAGTTTAATGATGGTGGGGTATTTGTTTCATAAACAAGTTCGCCAGAGAGAATTATAAGAAACTTTGACTCATCATATCTTTGTCTTAATTTTAATAATTCTAACCTTATAAGATCTTCTGATTGGAAATTAAGAACATTCCAAATAACTAAATCTGGAGTTTTATCACCTGTTCCATTATTAAAATTAATTTCTAAATTTTGGTCTAGTGATGTTAACTTGAGTGATAAAGATTCTGCTATTAAGCTTGGAGCAATAATCAATATCGATTTTTTTGAAATTAATTCCAAGACTAGATTTCTTATCTCTTATACAAAATTAACTAACAATTAGTGCAAATACCAGCCTTAAATCAATTTTTATACTCTTTTAGGCGTAGTAATTTTTGTTTAAATCAATGTCATTTAATCTCTCTGATGACAATACATTATTCGCTTCGTTTATCGTAAATTTATTTTCATATAGAGCTTTACCTACAATTACTCCAAAGAGTCCAGAATTTTCAAATTTTACTAAAGATAATAAATCAGAAATTGAACCAACACCTCCTGAGGCTATTACTGGAATATCTGTAATTTCAAGTATGCTATTTATGAATTCTTCATTTGTTCCCTCTAACGTCCCATCTGTATTTATATCTGTAACAATAAAACTAGCGATCTTAAATGAAGAAAACTCTCTTACTAAATCTGTAGCTAAAATATCAGATTGCTCAAGCCAACCCCTTGTACTAACTTTTCCATCTTTTGCATCTATTCCAACAATTATCCTTCCAGGAAATTTATTTGATAAGTCTTTAACTAATTCTTTATTTTCTATTGCAGAGGTTCCCATTATAACTTTCTCAATACCGTAAGAAAATAAATGTTCTATCCTTTCTTGAGATCTTACCCCCCCACCTATTTGAATAGGTATGTTAACTGTTTTTGCAATCTTTTCTATTGATTTATCGTTTGTTGGAGATCCAGTTTTTGCAGCATCCAAATCAACTATATGTATATATTTTGCTCCTTCGCTTTCCCAAAATTTAGCCTGCTCGTGTGGCTCTTTTGTGAAGTCTTTTCTTTTATTAAAGTCGCCCTTAAAAAGCCTTACACACTTACCATTCATTAAATCAATTGCTGGTATTAGTTCCATAGAATCATCCTTTTCATTAATTACTTGTTAGTAGTACTATTCAGTATGTAATTCTATTTAAGATTACTACTTAAGTTAAATATTTTTTGCATATGAAAATTCTTGTAATGGGTGGCACTAGATTTGTTGGCAAGTCTTTGGTAAGAAAGTTGTTAAGTCAAAATCATGATATTGATATTTTTACGAGAGGTATTAAAGCTAATCCTGAAAAAACAAATTTAATTAAGGGCGATAGGAATAAATTAGAAAGTATAGTTAAGTTGAAGAATAAAAAGTATGATGTTGTTTATGATATTTCTGGACGAGAATTAGAACAAACTAAACTTCTTATAGGAAATTTAGATAACTCTTTCCAGAGATATATATATGTCAGCTCTGCAGGTGTTTATAAAGATAATTGTGAACTACCCTTATCCGAAGTTGATCCAATTGATACAAATAGTAGACACAAAGGAAAGTTTGAGACAGAAAATTGGTTGATAAACCAAAAAATTCCTTTTACAAGTTTTAGACCTACTTATATTTATGGACCAGGAAATTATAATAAAATTGAAAATTGGTTTTTTGAAAGGTTATTTACTAAAAAATCTATACCAATCCCTGGTGATGGGTCTTTAATTACTCAGCTAGGCCATGTTTCGGATTTAACTGATGTAATGGTTAGGTGCATAGATTTTGAAAATTCTAAAAATAATATTTACAACTGTTCAGGTGAAAAGGGAGTAACAATAAAGGGTTTAATTTATTTCTGTGCGAATGTTCTTGGATTAAACCAAAATGAGATTTCTTTAAGAACATTTGATTATCAAAAATTAGATCCAAAATCTCGAAAGGGATTTCCAATTAGATTAAATCATTATCAGACTGATATCTCCAAGATAAAACGTGATTTAGAGTGGGTGCCAACTTTTGATTTACTTAATGGTTTAAAGGATAGTTTTGCGAAAGATTTTAATAATAAAAAGAGTGATGAGTTTGATGAAAATTCAGATCATATTCTTTTTAATTCTTAAATAGCCTAATAAAGTTATAAAAGTCAGTGTGAATCCTAACCAATAAAAAATTAAAGCCAAATTATTCAATAAGTTTATTTTTAGTGGTGTAAAGAAGGTGATTACTGAAATAAAAAAGAAAAATGTTTTAAATTTACCCAACATAGATGCTGGCAAACCGTTTTTTGTCGAGTTCCTCAGGCTAGAGATAATTAATTCTCTAAATAAAATTAATGAAAAAGACCAGAAGGGTATAAAATTGTTTTTACAAAGGAAGGTTAAAGGAATTAAATAGAATACTTTATCGCTTAAGGGATCAAGGATAGCTCCTAATCTGGTTTTAAGATTAAATTCTCTTGCAATTAATCCGTCAAAATAATCAGTTAAACCTCCAATAATAATCAATATAAAAACATAAAGAGGCCTGTTAATTTCTAAAAAAAGTATTAATGGAAATACAAGGAAAAGGCGAGATATCGATAATAAGTTGGGAATATTCAATGCCAAAATTTTGAGATTTTTCCTAATAATAAATTAGTTTTTGTACATAAAAAATATATTACACTCTCAACAAGCTTAAATTTTTAGTAAAAATTTTAAATGGTTTTAATGCTAGATTCTAAAATTTAATTAAAATTGAATCCTAAATATTATAAACTCAACTTCTTTTTATGATTGATGATGTTTTATATTACAAAATTATTCCTTATATCTAATGCAGCCTCATAGCCTAAAGCTATCTCCAGAATCTGATTTGATAAATTCAATTAAAGAATATACTTTATCGAATAATTTATACGGGTATGTTTCTGGAGTGGTTGGTAATCTTAGAACAGTTTGTATTCAATGCCCAGGAAATCAAGAGATAAATAAATTTGAGGGAAATCTAGAGATAGTTTCTTTAAATGGAAATTTTAATAAAGGAGATGTTCATTTACATTTGAGTTTTGCAGATGAGGGATGTAATGTCTTTGGCGGGCATCTTGAGGAGGGATGTATTGTAAAAAAAGGTACTGATATATTATTACTTTCTTTTGAACAAAAAATTATTAATATCGCAAGTAATGATTTATTAAAAAATGAATCACGTGTAAAAGCATATATTTTAAAGGATTGTCCTTGGTCTAAAAGAGCAATTAGGTTGCTTAATTCTTTATCTATCCCTCATGAAGTTACATTAATAGACAATGATGAGAGCTTTCAAAAAATAATGGCTCAAAGTAGCCATAATACTTTCCCTCAAATATTTTTGGATAATAAATTTTTTGGAGGATATGATGAACTTTCAGAACAAGCAAAATTGGATAACTTAATTTCATTTAAGTAATCTAAATTTTTAACTATCACGATTAGTAAGCTTTTCAGCAACTAATTCGTCCTCTAACTGCTCTATTAATCTTGATACAAGACTTTGAAATTCTGGTTGACAGCCTTTAAATGCAGCTTTATGTCTTATTGGCTCATTTCTAGTTCTTAAATCAGTAAGCATTAATTGTAATGCGTCAATTTTGGGATTTATTTTCATAGTTTTAATTTATATATTTACATTTTTTAAATCATTTGCATAGCTTTTTTAAAAGATATCTTTTTATTATCGTTTGAACTTGTAACTTCTATTAATTTATTTATGGATTCTTTGTTTTTTAATGAATCTATACAACATTGCGCAACTAATCTTCTTGGGATTGATCCATTAATTTGAGTATCCTCCTTTGAATAATTTATATTTTCTGATTTAATATCTTCATTTTCCTTTAATCCCCCGGGTCTAATAATAGTCCATTCGAAATTAGAATTTCGTAGAAAGTTTTCACCTATTTTCTTCCAAATAAGAATTAAACCAAATAAGTTCAATGGGTGAAATAATTTACCAGTACAAAGGGAACTAACTAAAATAACTCTTTTAATACCAACTCTTTTGCAACTCTCTAATTGCCTGTAAACACCTAATGCATCAACTTTTGCAGGACCAGTTAAATCTAATGATGCTCTCGCTCCAGTCGCAATTACCAAAGCATCAATATCTTTTAAAGCTTTATCAAGTTCTTTTTTTTTGTCTAATGAAACCCTAATTGTTTCTAAACTCTCTAGTCCTGGTGTGACTTTTGAATTCTTTCTAATGATTTGCCTTACTTTATATCCTTTCTTAACTGCTTCTTCAGAGATTCTATAACCTGTTTTCCCCGATGCACCAGAAATTGCTATTTTCATAATTAAAAACTAATTTACATATTATATAAATTTCTTAAGGCTTTTTACATATAAATTTCTTTTTTCTTTTGGGATAAAGAGTACGACACAAATAGCATTTTGTTCCATCACAGCCTCTTGCCGTGCAGAATTCTCTGCCATAAAAGATTATTTGCAAATGCAATGTATTCCAATCATTAACAGGAAATATTTTTTTTAGATCTTTTTCTGTTTGAACAACGCTATCTCCATTTGATAGACCCCATCTTTGTGACAACCTGTGTATGTGAGTATCGACAGGAAATGCGGGAATTTTAAACACTTGAGACATTACAACTGATGCTGTTTTATGGCCTACCCCTGGAAGAGATTCAAGCTTCTCAAAAGAATCTGGGACCTTACCTTTATGCTTCTCAATCAATAGTTTAGATAAGTTATAAATGTTCTTTGATTTTTGATTAGATAGACCTAAAAATTTTATGTATTGGTAAATACCATTAATACCTAGCTGCATCATCTTTTCTGGATTATCTGCAACCTTAAATAAGCTTTTTGTTAATTCATTAACTTTCTTATCTGTTGATTGAGCACTTAAAACTACGGCGACTAGAAGTGTATATGCATTTGTATGATCAAGGGGTATTGGAGGCGATGGATATAGCTTTTTGAGTACCTTGCGTATTATTTCTGCTCTTTCAGACTTTCTCATTAAATTTGAAAATTGAATGATGTATAAAATTATACAAGGGATATTTTAGGTGAATATTTTCTGCTAACTTAATATATTTAAATAAGTAGAACTTAGTGAAAAATGATGCGTTAATAATTGATGATTTGCATCATAAATATGATAAGCGAGAATGTTCAAATTGGATATTAAACGAAATTAACCTGAAAATTGAAAATGGGGAATTGTTAGGGTTGCTTGGTCCTTCTGGTTGCGGAAAAACTACTCTTTTAAGATTAATCGCAGGGTTCGAATATCCTTCTAAAGGGAGCATTTCTTTAAATGATGAGGAAATTTCAAGTAGGAAAAAAATTCTTAGTCCTGAAAAAAGAAATATTGGTATGGTTTTTCAAGACTATGCACTTTTCCCTCACTTAACTGTTTTGGAAAATGTAATTTTTGGTTTGAAAAACAAAAAAGAAAGATCTAGAGTTGATTATTTATTAAATGTTGTTGGTCTTGATAGTTTTGTTGGAAGGTACCCACATGAACTATCTGGAGGCCAAAAACAAAGACTTGCAATTGCGAGAGCTCTTGCTCCAGGTACAAATTTTATTTTATTAGATGAACCTTTTTGTAGTCTTGATATGCATGTCAAACTAAAATTGAGAAGTGAACTCCCTAATATCCTAAAAGGTTGTAATGCAAGCGGATTGATGGTTACTCATGATCCGGAAGAAGCGATGTCAATTTGCGATAAGGTTGCCGTAATGAATGATGGAAAAATACATCAAATTGATACACCAATTAACCTTCTAAATAATCCTAAGACCTTGTTTGTTAGTAGTTTTATTTTGGGTAATAATATTATAAACCTCAAAAAAAATGGTAATTCATATATTTCTTGTTTAGGTGAAATAAATTGTTCAGGATATTTGAAAAATACAGGTATCAAAAGTATGTCAATTTCGCCTAAATTTATTTCAATTAAAAAATCAGAATCTGGTGGTGCGATTGTTATATCTAAAGAATTTCTTGGAGAATTTCTTATATATAAAGTATCTATTAATGGAAACTTATTAAGGGTTAGAACT
>CACBHP010000033.1 GCA_902539115.1 uncultured Prochlorococcus sp.
TGTTGAGATGTGTGATGACATGGATGTACAAAGACTTACTTTTGATAGTTACTTATACAAAAGAGTTGTCTCCATGAAACCACTACAGCAACTTAAAATTACAATGCTTACAATAGGTTCGATTTTAAGAGGGAAAGCCTTAGCACCTCAAAAATATAAACCCGTTGATAGTGCTGTTAGGGAAAATAAAGAAGTAGAAAAAATGCTAGAAAATTATTCAATAAAAGGAGGCATTAAAGTTAAAGGTTCAAAAGTGTAAAGTCGGCTATTTTTAGAGAATAATTTCTAATTAAGCCCAACAAATTGAGTCTATTATTTCTTATTTTTAAATCCTCTGACATTATTAGGACGCCCTTTTCATTATCAAATAAATCCTCTATAGTATTTACATTAACCTCAAACAAATTTAGAAGATCCAAATAATTACAATAACCTTCCGAAAAAAGTTTTTCTAATTCTCTAATAAATTCAAAAACTTTCAATTCACAATCTTTTTCAAAAAGTTTTTTGTTTACATAACCTTTTGTTGAGAGAACGTCTCTTGAAAGATCACTATTATTTGCTAATTTGCTTACCCTAGAGATTACCTTTTGGATTTCAACAAAATTATCCTTTTCGTTAAAATACATAATAGATTTAATCCTATTTTTAAGATCAACAAAATTCAAAGCTCTTTTTTGAGATAATTCATCAGAAGAGCAAACGGCCTTGATTAATTCTTTACTTAGTGATATTTCTTCTAGATGACTAACAATTCTTTGAACTAAAAATTCATTTAAATCATTAAATACTGTTTCTCTTGAGAAGTTTAAATTCGGAAATAAGATTTTCCAAAAATCAATAAGTTCGTTGAATAATTTATCTAAAGGTAAATCAAGTTCATAATCCCAAATTATTTTAATTACTCCATTCAAATTTCTTCTTAAAGCATAAGGATCAGATGATCCACTAGGACGTTTACCAGAAATAAATATACTTATTAAAGTTTCGACCTTATCTGCTATGGAAACTATTGCACCATATTTTGTGGAGGGTAAAGCATCTTTATAAAAAGAAGGTAAATAATGTTCAGCGACAGCCATGCAAACATCCTCACTAAATCCCTCATATTTAAGATATTTACCACCCATTATTCCTTGCAGCTCAGGGAATTCGAAAACAATTTCGCTACATAAATCGTTTTTACAGTATTTAGCAGCTTCTATTATTTTTTTTTCTTCTAAAGACTTATCATTTAAAAATTTAAGAATTTTTTTAGTAACTTCCTCTATCCTTTCTAACCTCTGAAATATATTTCCAAGTCCTTTCAAATATGAAACAGATTTAAGCTTTTCATTTCTTTCGATTGAAGCAACTTTTTTGTCACTTTCCACGAAAAACTTTGCATCTGAAAACCTTGCTCTTAATACTTTCTCATTCCCTTTGGCAATATTATTATTTGATTCTTCAAGACCATTTGAAATAACGCAGAAAGTTGTACTAATATTTTTTTCAGAGCTTAAATCTAGTTTAGAAAAACTTTTGTTTTTCAATAAAAGAGGGACGTATCTCTGATGATTTTTCATGACTGTTGAGAGAACTTCAACCGGAAGATCAAGAAATTCATCACTAAATTTGCCAATAATTAAGTCTGGCCATTCAACTAAATCAGTTAGTTCATTTAGTAATCCTTCTGAAAGGTCAGGTTTCAGATTTAAAGATTTAGATGCCTGATTTATTAAACTTTCAATTTTTTCTTTTCTTTCTTTTCGAATAGCTATTACTCTATTTTGTTTCAATAATTCAAAAAAATCATCAGGATTCTGGACTTCTAAAACTTCATTGATTAGCCTATGACTTTTTGTTTTATTACTTATTTTGATCTTTGGATCACATTCATCAAATTCAAAATCAAGAATTTCATCATTATAAATAGAGGCAATCCACCTAATAGGTCTTGAAAATTTTATGTTCCCATTCCCCCATTTCATAAATCGAGGGCCTTGAAGACTCTTTACTAATTTTGGGATAATCGAAGACAAAGAAATTTTCGTTGATAGTCCTTTCTCAATTTTCGTTCCAAATACAAAATCACCCTTTTCTGTGTTTTTTATTTCTAGCTCACCGACATCTATATCTAAGCTATTAGCAAATCCTAAAGCAGCATTAGTAGGACATCCATTTAAATAAGCTGAATTTGCTTTAGGCCCTTTTCTTTCTATTATTTTATCTTCTGCATAATCAACTAAACCTTCAAGAAGAAGAACTATCCTCCTTGGTGTGGAGGTAACAAATATATGTTCGAATTTGATTAACTTTTTATCCAATTCAAATTCTATTAGAGATTTAAATTGCTCTAGAACAGAATGAGAGAATTTTGCGGGCAACTCTTCTGTTCCTATCTCAAGTAAATATTTAGACAAGAAAAAAATATGACTTCACTTACTATAATTTACTCCAGTTAAATAAGCTTTTCGCTAATGTATAAAAAGAGATATTTTTTGGTCCTTTGATCAAGGTTGAGAAAGTAAAAAAGAAAAAAGATCCTACCAAGGAAGAAACTGTTTGTTTGGCAAATGGACTAGAAGTTTCTAAATTTGAAAATTTTAAAAAAAGTAGTCAATTTCTTAAAGAACCACTTGCTACGGAATTAGTCAATGAGAGCGATCATTTTACCAATGATGCAGTTCAGTTATTAAAATTTCATGGTAGTTATCAACAAGATAACAGGGAAAATAGAAGGCCGGGCAAAAGTAAAGATTGGCAAATGATGCTTAGGTTAAGAAATCCAGGCGGTGAAGTCCCCGGGAAATTATTTTTAGCATTAGATGAATTATCTGACAAACTAGGTAATGGAACACTTAGGGCAACTACAAGACAAGCCTTTCAAATGCATGGAATTAGAAAGGAGAATCTGAAGGAAGTAATTCAAACAATAGTAAATTCAATGGGCTCCACATTAGCTGCATGCGGAGACATAAATAGAAACGTTATGGCCCCTGCGGCTCCATTTGCTTCGCCAGACTATAAAATTGCAAGAGCATTGGCAAAAAAAGTTGCAGATCTTCTCACCCCAATGGCTGGCCAAGGCACTTTTTTAGAGCTTTGGGCTGATGGGGATTTAGAGTACACCATAAAGCCTGACAAAGATATTGAAGCAATTAGGAAGCTCCAATTCAAAGATAATGTTTTTAGTGGGATAAAAGATGAGCCTCTTTATGGTTCAACTTATTTGCCGAGAAAATTCAAATGTGCTGTGACAGTTCCTGGGGACAATTCCGTTGATCTTCTTACCAATGACATAGGAATAGTGGCCTTTACTTCTAAAGATGGAAACTTAGAAGGGTGCAACTTCTATGTTGGAGGTGGTATGGGTCGCACACATAATAATGAAGAGACCTTTGCCAGAATTGCAGATCCACTTGGATATGTTGAAGAACCTGACGTTTATAGATTAATACAAAGTATTGTGGCTATTCAAAGAGATTATGGTGATAGAAAATCAAGAAAAAATTCGAGAATGAAATATCTTCTTCATAGAAAAGGTATTAAATGGTTCAAAAAGATACTTTTTGATAAGTATTTCAAAAAAGAAATAAAAAAAATTAGAAAAGAACCGGATAAGGTTCTTATTGATTATCTAGGTTGGCATAAACAAAATAAAACCTCCTATTTCGTAGGTTTACCATTATTATCGGGGAGATTATCTGGAGAGAAGAAAAGAACCATAACAAATATCGTTAGAAAATATAATTTAGATTTAAGACTTACGCCTAATCAAGACATTTTACTTTGTAATATCGGCAATAAAAACAAAGGTGAAATTCAAAAATCTCTATCAAAAATTGGATACGAAAATTTAGAAGACATTAATGAAATACAAAGACATGCTTTAGCATGTCCTGCCTTACCACTTTGTGGTCTTGCGATGACTGAAGCTGAAAGAATATTGCCTGATGTATTAAAAAGGATTGAAAATTTACTTACAGATCTAAAAATAAAAAAAACAGTTTTATTCAGAATGACAGGATGTCCAAATGGATGTACCAGACCTTATATGGCCGAATTAGCACTTGTTGGGAGTGGGCAAAACAAATACCAATTATGGTTGGGGGGAAGTAAGAATCTACAAAGGCTTGCTAAACCATTCTTACAAAGAATGGAACTTGACGATTTAGAAAAAACTCTTCAACCATTATTTGATAATTGGAAGGATAATTTGGATTTGGATTTCGGAGATTTTATAAATACTCAAGATGAAAATTACATATTAAATTTACTAAATAAAAATCAATAGAATTTAAATTTTTCCATAAAGAGCATTTGCTTTTTTATTTTTCCAAGCCCATAATTGATCACCATAACTAAAATGCCACCATTCATTAGGATGTTGAGCAAATTCAAATTTAGTCATAATTTCCCTTAATAAATTTCTTCTACTATTCCAAACAATTGCTTCTTCATTCTTTATTTTTGCATAAAAATTAGGATTTGAGGTCTCATCCATTTGATCAACCATGCTTCCCATTTCAACAAGGTTTCCTTTTTTATCTGCTAAACAAACATCCAATGCTCCCCCAGTTGAATGAGGGGGAGGACACCTAGTGTCATAAGAAGGATATGCCCAAAATTTTTCAACTTTTCTTAAAATGGATGGATAAGATTTTATATTTTCAAAAGAAATATCAAAATCGAATTTTTCACACTCTAATAAAAATGCTCTTTTAAACATAAATTCCTGGACTTCTAAAGGTCGCCAACTGTCATAAATTAAAAGGTTAAAACTACTCTTTGATATCAAATAATCATTTACTTTTAATAATCTATTTACGACCTCTTCTCTTAATTTCCAAATAGAAGTTTTATCTTTGTAAGGTGCTCCCAAATGAAAGTAAGGGTGAGGATCTAAAAACTTTAAGCAGCTAGGTATAGCTATTAATTTATCCCCATTATCTTTAATTGGTATTTTATTCCAAATTTTCAATTGAAATTTGCAATTGATTTATAGTGGCATATATATCATAAATTACAATGACAGTTTTCAATTTAAAAAATCATGAATGAATTTATTATCAGAATTATCAATAAGTATATTCCTTAAAACAATATTGTCTTTAAAATCAGGATCATCACTAACAATCTTAATAGCCTCTTCACGAGCCTTATCAATAAGAAATTTATTGTTAGGTAAATTGTCCAGTACAAAATCAGGCAATCCGGATTGTCTATACCCTAAAATCTGGCCTGGCCCTCTAAGCTCCAAGTCTTTTTCAGCAATATAAAAGCCATCATTAGATTTTTGCAAAACACAAAGTCGTTTATTTTCTAATCCATTTTTATCGGGGGTTACCAGATAACAAAAAGATTTTGTTGATCCTCTACCAACTCTTCCCCTTAATTGATGTAGCTGGGACAATCCAAATCTGTCCGAATTATAAATAATCATTATTGTGGCGTTAGGCACATCAATGCCTACCTCAATTACTGTGGTTGAAACCAATATATTAATTTCATTCTTTAAAAAAGAATTAATTACTTTATTCTTTTCTTGTGAACTTAATTTGCCATGTAATAATCCAACTTTTTTGTTAAAAAAGACCTCTTCTGATAAATGTTTGAATGTTTTCTTCGCGGAGCTTAAATTCATTTTTTCTGAATCTTCTATAAGTGGCAAAATCACGTAAGCTTGCTTTCCCTTATTGATCTCATCTTCAACAATCTTGAACAAGTTAGTTAAATCATTCTCTGAAATTATTTTTGTAGTTATAGGAACTCTTCCAGGAGGGAGTTCTGTAATTTGACTCACATCTAAATCACCATAAATAGAAAGCGCAAGAGTTCTTGGAATTGGTGTTGCCGTCATTGATAACAAGTTAGTATTTTCTCCTTTATTTAGTAATCTATTTCTTTGAGTAACTCCAAATCTATGTTGTTCATCAATTACAACCATACCTAATGCATTAAAGATGACTTTATCCTCAAATAATGCATGAGTACCTACGAGGATATCAACTAATCCATTATTCAAATTAGAGAAAATTTCTTTTCTCTTTTTTTGAGGAGTATTCCCAGTAAGTAGTTCAACAGAAACTAAAAGGGGGTTCAAATATTTCAATAAATTTTTATAATGCTGTTCTGCCAATACCTCAGTTGGGACCATAAATGCACCTTGCAGGTTTTTTTCAATGACAAGTAAAAGAGACGCTATTGCAATTATGGTTTTACCGCTTCCCACATCTCCCTGAAGCAATCTAGACATTGGTACGGGATTAGACAAATCTTTCTTAATTTCATTTAAAACATTTTCTTGAGATTTTGTTAATTCAAAAGGAAAAGTATTTAAAAATTCTTTTAATAAAGATTTCTTTTGAGGGAATTGTTGGGAAGTTACATTTTTATTCATCTTTCTTTTTCTTAGTAGGAACTTTATTTGCAGTAGAAACAACTCATCAAAAACCAAACGTTTTTTTGACTCATTTAGTGCCTGTTGATTTGGTGGAAAATGAATATTGATCAACGACTCTCCTTTTGATAATAAAGATAATGAATCAAGTTGCTTTTTATTTAAAATTTCTGGATATTGCTTTGCATAAATTAGTACCTTTTTCATAAGTTTTATAAAACTCATATTTGTTAATGCTTCACCTAATGAATACAAGGGTAATATTTTGCCTGAGAAATTAAAATTATCATTGTTATCCTTAAGAATTTCAATCTGCGGATCTACAAAAGTTTTGCCATACTCTGTCAATTTAACCTTACCGGAAATTGCTAATTTGGTACCAGTAGTAAACAAAGATTTTTGAGATGTGAAAAAGGAGTAAGATCTAAATCTTCTTCCTAAAAAAAATTTTGTAACCTTTACTGAAGATGTTCCATCAGAAACAACTATATTCATTATTGATAAATTACTATTTTTTTTACTCTTATGAATATAAAATCTTTTAACGTTTGCGATACACGTGTATAAATTATCTGGTTTTAAATTTATTATCTTGACTCTATTCGTATAGTCAAGATACGTTCGTGGGAAGTAATTAATTAGATCTTTTATATGAAATATCCCTAATTCATTAAGCTTATTTTTATAAACTTTTCCTACGTTTTTTATTAATGAAATATCTGAATCAAAAGACAAACTTGAATCAGCTTTATTCAGAAATACATTATTTGAAATATTATTAGAACTTTCTATTTCTAGAGTTTTAGCTAGTTTATAAAGATTTTTTCTTGTATCTATAATTAACCTTTTTCTTTGATTTTCATCTAATTTATTATATTCATTATATTTTTTAGAAAATTCATAAAATATCCTTAAATATTCGTCTGAGAGATTTAGATTATCTAGTTTTTTCAATGATTCATGCAAATAATCATTAAAATATTTTTCTCTTCCTAAAGTATTAATAAATTTGTTTTCAGTTTCAATAGTAAGAGACTTTTGAAGCGGTCTTATCCAATCTTTAATTAATTTATTATTATTCCCGCTAATAGTCACATTTGAAAAAAGAGTTATTTTTTCAACGTATCCTATTCAA
>CACBHP010000034.1 GCA_902539115.1 uncultured Prochlorococcus sp.
TAAAAGATAATTTATCTCCATTGTTTTTTAAATAGATTTTTGGATGATAATGTCCACAAATATTTAAGCTTTTATTGTTTTCTAAATTAACTGGCTCATGGCTAAATATAATATTTTTAGTTTTTCTAATATCAAAAATTTTTATATTTTTAATATCACAACCCACATCATGATTTCCAAGGACAAGCTCAACCTCAGTTTTTAGTACTGCTGGAAGATCCTCAACTTTTTTTTGAAGAGTTTTATCTATTGAATATTTGCTGTGGAATAAATCTCCCAATATTATTAATTTTTCAGGACTGTATATTTTTACTATATTTTTTATTTTTGCGAAATTATTTTCATCTGAATTATTTGTAAGAGGGATACCATTTTGCTGAAAATACTCAGCTTTGCCAAGATGAATATCGCAAATTAACAACTCTTTTGTTTCCGGTAGAAATAACGCTCTTGAAGGAAGCATCTCTAACAATGTATCTTCCCAACAAAATTTAAAAGACCTTTTTTTCATTTAATCACTATATTTTTTTATAAGTTTTTCTACTCTTTTTTCTATTGGTTCATTACTTAAAGTATTTTTAAGTCTTTCAACTAATAAAGGGAAAGCAAAAGGAGTTGGAGTTTTTATTTCGTTTAATAGCATTGTTAAATTTTTTAATCTTTCTAATGATCTAGATATTCTTTTATTTTCTAATTGATATTCTTTAACTTCTTGATGAGATTGTTTTATCAAAAGATGGCCTTCCTCATATTTAGTAAAGACATCGTAGAAAAGACTAGAACTTATTTGCAGTTGAGAAGAAGTTTTTGTTTTGGTTGGATTATTTTGATTTACTAGTCCACTTATTTGGGCAATATTTTTAAATCTACGTTTTGTTAATTCTGAAAAATTAATTGCATTTTCTAAATCTTCCTCTAATTTTTTATTATCCAAAAAATAATCAGCTTCTTTTTTAATTATGGAAAAATCATAATCTTCTGAGGTAGTTAAGCTGAATCCAAAATCATTAGCAGTAATACTAAATGTAGATTTTTTTAATTTTGCTAATCTTAAAGCCCAGAGAAATGCAATTCCTTCATTTACAAATTTGCCATCAAGTGTAAAAACAAAAATATTTGATAAATCCTTGGTTTTATATATTTCTATAAGGAATTCATCTTTCTTTGGAATATTTGAAAGAATCTGTTGTTTCTTCAATATTGGGCGTAATGAATTTAGTTCAGGATTCAAATAATCATAATTTTCTGATTCATTGCATATATCTATTTCTTTTCTCAAACTTTCACAAAGTAGATCAGAAATTGCCATTTGACCTCCAACCCATGCAGGAATTAGAGAACTTTTTTTTGTTGATTTTTTGACGTATAAAATCATATCTCTAATTCTTACAAATTGAAGCATTTTACCTGCAAAGTAAAAGGTATCTCCAGGATTTAATTTTGAGGCAAAATTCTCTTCTAAATTTCCCAAGGATTTACCCTTCACATATTTAACATTCACAAATTTGTCACTTGTAATTGTCCCAATATTGAACTTATGCATTCTTATTAAAGATTTGTCTTTTACAAAATATTTAAAGTTTTCATTATTATTTTGTGATTCTTCTTTAACTATCTTTTTATATTTTGGGTATGCTTTAAGACATTTTCCTCCATACTCTAAAAAGTTAAGACACCAATTCCAATCTTGATCTTTTAAGTTTCTATAACTCCAACAATTTTTAATTCTTTCTTTCTCAATTTTCGGATTAAAGCCATTTCCGCATGCCAAACTTATAAGATGTTGAAGAAGAACGTCATAAGATAATTCAGGAAGTCTAATTTCCTCAGATATACCACTTTTTATTATTCTTCTCATTGCACTAATTTCTAATAACTCCAAAGAATTAGTAGGCATAAAAATTATTTTTGATTTCCCGCCTGGTCTATGAGCACTTCTTCCTGCTCTTTGGATAAGTCTAGCTAAATTCTTTGCACTACCAATTTGAACTATTTGATCTACAGGTTGGAAGTCAACTCCTAAATCTAACGAGCTGGTGCAGACTACCCATTTAATTAATCCGTCTTTAACCCCTTCTTCAACTCTTTTTCTATCTTCTTTATCGAGGGAGCCGTGATGAAGTGCGATTTTGTCTTCCATCTCTGGCAGAAAAAATTTAAGACATTGATACCATCTTTCAGATTGGTTTCTTGTATTAGTGAATAACAAAGTGCTTTTATTTTTATCTAGGATTTTTAAAAGTGAAGAATGACTTCTGATTCCTAGATGGCCACTCCACGGGAAAGTCGTTTCCTCCTCTGGCAAAACGCTTACAATTTCTATTTCTTTTTGAATATTTGTACTTATAATTTTGGGTTTAACAGCGCTCATACCAACTATTGCTCTTGCTGCTTCTTCAATATTTCCAATAGTTGCAGACATTGCCCAAATTTGTAAATTTTTTATATTACCTCTTAGCCAACTTAAAGATAACTCGCAATGGTTTCCTCTTTTACTACCCATCAATTCATGCCATTCGTCAATAATTATTGATGACAACTCCTTGAACAGATTATTAGATTTTTTATTAGAAAGTAAAAGAGATAAAGATTCTGGAGTGGTTATAAGAATATTAGGTGGTTTAGCTAGTTGCTTTTTCTTTTCATATGGGGTTGTATCCCCATTCCTAATTTCAACAGTGATTTCTTTATTAAAATGTAAAGCTGCTATTTGTATGGAATTTTTTAGATCTCTACTTAGTGCTTTTAAAGGCGTTATTAACAATATATTTACACTTTTATTATTTTTGGGATCTTCTATCTGTGATAAAGGTCCCATTAATGCAGCGTAAGTTTTGCCGCATCCAGTAGGAACTTGTATTATTCCGTTTTCCCCATTTAAAAATGCTTCCCAAGATTCTACTTGGTAGGGTAATGGCTTCCACCCATTTGAGAAGAAAAACTGTTTAATTTTAGAAATTAAATAATTTTGCTTACTATTTTTATAAATATTTTTCATAATATTTTTTTCATCAGTTCATAAGCATTCTCTAGGCTATCTGCATCATTGATTTTTTTATCTTTTCTCCATTTTGTTATTCTTGGAAATCTTACTGCAATGCCAGACTTATGACGTTTTGAAATTTGTATTTTCTCAAAAGATATTTCGAATACCATTTCTGGTTTTAACGATCGAACAGGACCAAATTTTTCTATTGTATTTTTCCTAATCCATTTATCTAGCTCTTTAATCTCAATATTCGTTAAACCAGAATATGCACTTGCAAATTTAATTAATTCTTGGTCTTTCCATAATGCAAAACTGTAATCTGTATAAAGACCAGCTCTTCTACCGCTACCGCCCTTAGCGTAAATTAGAACAGCATCCAGTTGCATAGGATCAACTTTATATTTCCACCAAATACCTTTTTTTCTACCAGAGGAGTATATTGAAGTCTTTTTCTTAATTATTAATCCTTCAGTATTATTTTCTCGGGATTTTTCTTTATAAGTTAAAGCATCAGGCCAATCTTTAGGAAATATTAAATCACATATTTTGAAAATATCAGAGATATTATTCTCAGTTTTATTTTGCCATTTTGCAAAATATTTTTCTAACTCAATTCTTCTATCTTCTAATTTAATTTCTCTTATATCTCTTCCATTAATCTCTAAAAGATCATAAGCAATAAAAATAATTGGATATTTTATTTTGATTGATCTAGTAGGAGATTTTCTATTTATTCTTTTTTGAAGTAAAGAAAAATCACAGGCAATTTGTTCTTTAAAATTCCAAACTAATAATTCCCCATCCAGAACAAAATCATCTTTTATATGAGACATTTCCTCTACTAATTCTGGGAAAGATTCATTGACTAATTCTTGTCCTCTTGTCCATAACGAAACATTGCCTGATCTTTTAATTAATTGCATCCTTATACCATCGTATTTCCATTCAAATTGAAAATCATTTATTGAATGTTTGAAGATTTTATCTTCAATAGTATTGGCTAAAAGAAATGGAAATGGTTTGGAATTTAACTCTTGAAGATTAATATTCTTGTTAACTAAAAATTTATATGAATCAATTGTAGGTTCAAAATTCCCCATCAACCTATGGGAAATAATCTCTTCATCAATATTAATTAGTTTTGATATTGATTTTGTGATTAATCCGATAGAGACTCCTACTCTAAAAGTTCCTGTAAGAATTTTATTGAAAATTAGATGGTTATCTTCAGGTAATGTTTCCCACATATTTTTAATTTTAAAATTTTTCTCCTCCTCATTAAGTTTTGATAAATCTGGTATTGTTTTGCTTAGTAATTCATTAAGACTTATCTTTGATAATTTCTTTTCTCTGGAAGTACTTTTATTTTTAAGTAATAACGTTATTACCTCAGCAGAGTCACCAACTTTTAAATAACATGTATCAATTAACCATTCAGGATATTCATATATTTGAGAAAAAAGATTTTTCAAATATCTTCCACTAATAAATCTCTTATTACTTTTTCCTGTCAGTAGATATATTGCCCATGAATTATCTATTGGATCATTTGATAAAAAATAATTCTTTAAAACTTCAATTTTATTATTTGTACTGTTACTTGAATCTAAATCTACAAATAATTCTGAAAATTTTTTTAAGCTCATATTTATTTACCGAAGAGAAGAACATTTATTGATTCCTTCTCAATTAAAAATTTACTTAAAGCTTCACTATCTCCATGATGAAAAAATACATTTTTTGCTTCAGACTTTTTTACTACTTCCAGTATTCCATCCCAATCTGCATGATCGGAGATTGGAAATCCCTTGTCATATCCTGATCTTTTTCTTAGAGCTCTTATTGACATCCATCCACTCGCAAAAGCTGTTTGAATATTTTTGAAATTTTTTAGATAAGAGCCCTTACTTAAAGATGGCGGTAATAATATTAGACTTCCCTTAAGTTCATCAATATTTTTTTTATTTTCGATTTTTATTGTATCTTTAATATCAATTCCAAGTTTTTTATAACTATTGTTCATTTTATGAATACTGCCATGGGAATAAATATTGCCTTTAAAATTTGTTTGACTAATTTCGTTTAACAATCTCTGAGCTTTTCCAAGTGAATAGCAGAAAAGTAAAGAAGTTTTTTCTGGTGAATTAGTTATCCATTTTGCAATATCATTTGCTATTTTTTTTGATTCATCCCACTTAAATATTGGCAAACCAAAAGTACATTCGCTTATTAAATAATCAGTTTTTACTATTTCATATTGTTTGCAAGTCTCATCTTTTTGAAGCTTAAAGTCACCTGAAATTAGCCATTTTTCTTCAGCAAAAATAAACCTTATTTGGCTAGATCCAAGGATGTGACCGGATGGATGAAAAGAAATATTAATGCCATTTATCTTAAATTCTTCTCCATATTCAAAGGTCTTAATTTTGATATTACCTCCAATTCTTTCTTTAAGAAGTATCGCAGTTTCCTTGTTAGAGATGTATTCTTCACAGCCAAATGTAAAGTGATCAAAATGAGCATGAGTTATTAATGCCTTTTTTACTGGCTTGCTTGGATCAATCCAAATATCAGCAAGTTCACAATAAAGATTTCCATCTTTATATCTAATTAAATATTCTTGGTTAGTTCTCAAAACTACATCTCTTACAATGAAGTTAATTTAGCTAATTATGCCCACGCTTGTTTTGATAAAGCTATGGCTGAAATTGTTAGTAAAGCAATAACTACAAATTTGTTACTCCAATTAATCATGAATGAACTAATTTTGTTTAAAGAAACTCTATTAGATTGCACAATATTATTCTGATTCAGAATGTGATGATTTTCATTATTTTTTAAGTAATTTAAATTTTTAATCTCATTTATTAGTTTGGATTCGCAAGTTGAGAGTTGTTCTACTTGGTTTAGTAAATCAATATCTTCTGCTCTTAATAAAGAATTTAATTCTTTAATTTGGCTTTCGTTTTTCAAAAGAAATTCATTAACTATCTCATCTGTTCCTAATCCCTTCTTTAAATTTAAAAGAATATCATCTCTTTCCCAGGATTTTTCAAGAGAAGTTAAAATTTCACTTATGCTCATTT
>CACBHP010000035.1 GCA_902539115.1 uncultured Prochlorococcus sp.
TTTAATTATTCACAGAGTGTGGAACAAGTCTGAGACTCAATATGGGTATATCTTCGAAGATCTTATAAGGTCTTTATAGATCCTAGATCCCCCTACAGATCCCCCTTGCAACCGAGTGCTTACTTTTCATATGGATAATAAAGAAACTATTGACAGTCGATCTAAAATTAAGTGAATTTAACTACTTTGTAATTAAGAAGGTATAAAGTAATGCGTCCGGAGAATGCTAAACAGGGAATATTATATTTTATAAGATTTAGCCCCACTATCTATAAAGTAGGAATTACGAGCGATTGGAAACGTAGATCAAAAGAGTTAAAAGTAGGGAAAAATAATAATAGTATTTGTAAGGCAGTTAAGGTTAGGAATGTTGAGAATCCTGGGAGATTAGAAAAAATTATTTTACAAAAATATGAAAATTGTAGACTTCCTGGGTCTGAATATTTGAAATTGAATGTTGAACAAGTAGCCAATATTAAGAAAATGATTGAAGATAAAAATGCTTATAAGCAAGTTTTTAAGGATTGGGATACTGGTAAAAAGAAAAATATAATTGATTTAGAAATTGCACTTCAAGATGAACCTGAACTTCTAGAAAGGTATGAAAGGATTCACTCAAAAAAACAAAATAAAAAAGAAATGTATCATAAAACAAAAGATAGTTGGCAAAAAAGTCTTCTAATAGTCTTTATTTTTTTAATACCTCCTATTTTTATTGCATTGCTTATAGTCGAATTCTTCATGATTCTAAGTAGAGTTGAGCAAAAAGGACCATTAAGAAAATTATTTGAATAACAAATACTTATGAACATCTACTTCTTGTTAGAAAAGGTCTTTACCCTTATCATTTCTCTAATTGGTTAGTTGAATGAAGCCAGTATCAATATCAGCTTATTCAATAATTTTAGAAAATTATCTTGATCAGATGATTAAAGAGGGACCAATTTGCTGTTCTTCGGCCACTATCTCTGTGGTCTCTGTAGTTTGGGATCATATTTGCCCAGATGATGATGATCTAGATGAAGAAGGGATTATTGAATTTTTTGATTTTCTAGAAGATATTTATAAATGGACGAGTACACAGAAAGGGTTGAAGGATTATTTAAAAGTTAGATTTGAAGAAGAAGAAGAACCAGAAGGTCCTTATTTTTTTATCGGAACAACTGAAGATTGTTTCTATAAGAATTTTGATGAATTTTTGAAGGATATAGACTTTAATTTATGCATCCAATCATTTAGTAAATGTTGGGAAAGAAGTTGTGATGGCGAAGATGTTTTTAAAGAAGGACAATTTAAAATTGATTTTAAAATAGATACAAATTAGGAAGATTAAATCAATCAAGGCTTACTACTTGCTCCGCTTATTAAATAAATTTTGACAAGCGATTTAAAATTATGACTGAACAAACATAATACAATTATGTTCATCTTTAAAATAGGATCAGATGAAGTAAGAGTCAGGACTGATGCAGAGTTTCAATGCTTGAATGATGATGAAAAAATTTCTTATGTATGGAATGACTTGTGGCCCGATGATTTAGGAATGACTTGGATTGAAAAAGTTTTATATGATCATGACACAGGCGATTTAGGTTTACCTGAAATATGGGATGAATATTTATCAGAATTTTATCCAGAAAAATATAGAGAAATTGAGAATGAAGAACCTGAAGATAGACAGAAAAAGAGCGGTTTAATATTTGAATTTATAGATGAACTTGAAGATAAGGAATTTTCAAGTGCACTGTTATTTCTAGTAAACCAAGTTTACGATGAAAGTCTTTTTTATGATTGGCTAATTGATTCTGTGGAAGGGCAGGATGGACTTACTCAAACACACATAGATGCGAATAAAGAAAATGAAGAATTTACACAAACTCAAATCCCTGTCTCCGAAAAGCTCAGAAGGGCAATAAAAACGCTTTATTTAAATAAAAAAATTAATGAGGCTACATTTCAATGCTTCACAATAATTGCTAAGGGTCTTAAGAATAATCAAATTCAAGAAAAGAAGGAGGAATTTCTTGATGATATTTCATCCGTTGAGTCATTTGAAAGTCAAATAAGAAGTGGTCTTAATCCCTTAAAGGAGGACGTAGGTAGTGATGTAAACACAATTTTTAAAATTGAACAATCAACAAAATATGCAGATTTTAATGAATTTTTAAATGATCTTGATTACGAAATTATGCAAAAAGTATTTAATGAAATTATTAAAGAACAATTTGAATGAATTAGTGATACTTTTACCTTTTTTCTAATGCCTCAAATTAAGCACCTATTGGGGATCTTCGAAGATCCTAGATCCCCCTACAGATCCCCTTTCTCAATATGAGACAGTCTTCCAATAAAAAAGACAGGCTGGGAAACCTGTCTATAACTTGGATTATTAGAGTCGGGGCGACAGGATTCGAACCTGCGACCTAGTGCTCCCAAAGCACAAGAGATGTTTTCGGAGAGATTTGTAAGAACCATTGCTATCACTGCATGTTTGCTTAATCCTTAATTATTTCTAAGACAAGAAAAGAGGGCTTGATATCGCATGAAATAGCATGATATTAGTTGGGAGGGGCTCTCGGAGGGGCTCTTCAAAGACCTAGTGCCTCGGGGAAATTCGGACTAAAATTAACCTTTCCTAAAAAGATCCTGTATTACGAAAATATCCTCTGCTTTTGGATATTTTTGTTTAAAAATATTTACAGCAGTATTTGGAGATGATGCAAATAAATTTAATTTGATTCTATATTTATTAACTAAACCAGATATAAGGTACTTTTTCATATTCTCTATAATTATTAGTTAAGTTTTTTGAAATAGATTTGCATGCGATTTCAATTTGGGATTTGATTAGAATCCTAATTCAAAAATAATGTTAAATCCAGAAAATAAAAACGAAACAAAACTTGTTTTAGATGTTCTTAATACTAATTACGAAGATATAGAAAATACTAGCCTGGGTAATAAAGAACAAGGCATACGATCAGGATTTTACGATTTTGATGCATTAACTCAAGGACTTAATAGAGGTGATCTAATAGTCCTTGGAGGAAGACCCGCAATGGGTAAAACATCTATTTCATTGAATATTGCTTTAAATATTGCTGAAAGGAATAGTTTTCCTGTATGCATATTTAGTCTTGAGATGAGCAAGGAGCAGATAACTTATAGATTAATGTCCATGGATTCAGGAATTGAAAGTGGGAGATTAAGGACAGGAAGATTACAACAAGATGAATGGCCTGTTTTAGCAAAGTCAATAGAAAATATAGGGAGGAGAAAAATTTACATAAACGATAAATCATCAATAAGTATTAAAGAAATCCAAGATATTTGTTCAACTATTAAAGATCAATCAAAAAACAAAAAATTAGGTCTAATTGTAATTGACTTTCTGCAACTAATGGAACTTGATCAAACTTCATTAGATCTCTCAAGAGATGACGAGCTAACCAAAATAACTATTAAACTTAAGAAACTTGCGATTGAACTTGATGTCCCTGTGTTAGTTACATCGCAACTAGAACGCGAAATAGAAAGGAGAAATAATAAAAGACCGATGTTAAGTGATATCAGAGATACGACTGCCCTTGAAGGATTCGCAGACCTCATTACTATGATTTACCGAGACGAATACTATGAACCTGAAACAGAAGATAGAGGAATTACAGAGTTAATTACCTGCAAACATAGAAATGGACCTGTTGGAACCGTTAAATTACTTTTTGAACCTCAGTTCACTAGGTTTAGAAATTTAGCTGCGTAATAAAAATAGGCTTTAGGAACTTTTAAAAAAATTTTTAATAAATTTTTAAATATTATTTTTGAATATAAGATTAAAAATCCAATCTAATTCCTAGTCAAATTATTGATTCCTTCAATAGATAACATTTAGTCTTTTTATTCTTCTTTTAATCTTTATTTATGAACTCAAAATTTATTTCAAAATTATTTCTTTACAAGATGAATATTTAGAATTATTTTTTTCTACCAGCATTGTTATACCTAAGTTCAATCCTGTCCCAACTAGTTGATAATCTCTTAATTTCTCTGGAGTATTCCATTCACTCATATAACTATCTCGAAACTCCTTTGCTCTATTAATATTTATATCTTTGAAAACAGTTAATTCGCATAAAGTTGTTCCTAAAGAAAAACCTCCTCCAAATAACAAATGATCTGCATTGTCTTTTGGGACACCAGCAATAATAGAGGGGATAAACATAAAATTAAAAATAAAAATATTAGATGAAAAAGATATGTTTTTTATTTTCATTAATGATTAAGATCTTTCGTAAATCTTAATAGCCAATTAATAGAAAAACTATTTTATAAAGATCTTTTTGTATTACTTAAAAAAAATATTAAATTGAATATAAAGATGGATTCACTAGAAAATTTATGAAAAAGATAATCTTTTTACTTCCTTTCTTATTGAGTTCATATCCAGCAAGTTCTGAGGTGAGTAATAAAATACACAAAATGTGCTTACAAGCTTCTGACTATAGTGGATGTGTTAAAGCTTATTCAAAAGAAAAAAAACAATCTGAAATTATTAATCAAAAGAAAAATAATAATAAATATACTTTCTCACCAAATCTAAAGATTTTTGCAGATTATCAATTAGATCAAGCAATTGTTGCTGTGGAGATGGCTTATACAAAATGTGAATCTCCTAATAAAAAAATTTCTAGAAAAGATTACAAAAATATGAAATCTGAATTTCAGAAAAGAGGTCAACCCACAAGTTATATGGAAGTAAATTTAGTAAAAAAAGGGATTACTTATTTATTGGATGAGTATGGTAATGATTGCTCAAAAATACGTAAACGTCCCTTCAATGAAGTTGTTTACCATATGCATAAAGAAGAGCTTTCAAAAAAAATCTCCGCAGTAAAGAAGGAAGACCTAATACCTCCTATTTGTGAGATTAGACCTCCAAAGCCATCTAATAATCTTCTTTTGGATTCTGTGAAAACATTGGCTTGTATGACTTGTCATGAAGCCTATGATAGAAATATGAAAGGTAAAAAATCTGCCTTATCTGGAGAAAAAGAAGATTATGCAAGATTAGAAAAACAATGGGACAAAATAACTAAAGTGATGAATAAAAAATGGGGGACAAATTTTAAAGGAAGTTCTTATTTAGATAAACAGATTCAATACTCACTAGTTAGTTATTGTCCCTCCTTGTATTGATGAATAAATATTTAATAAGATTAATAATCTTTCTAAGTTTCTCAAAAATTTTTACTTTACCTCTCTATTCGAGTGATGTTTTTGAATTTCATAAAAAGTGTTTAAAAGCGAAAGACTATAAAGGTTGCATTGATAGTAATAAAAAAATATTTAATTCAGAAACTAATGGTGGCTTTAATCGGAATGAAGATTATTGTGAAAAGAATCAAGACCCAATTAACAATTTTTGTATCGCAGGGAAAGGAAATGATCTTTTGGGTGAAGCCAAAATAAATGGTTGGTTATATAAGGAATTCCCTGAATTTCAAGCAAATTTTTATGTTAATCCAAATCTCAAACAATTAGAAGTAGACAATGAATTTAGACGTTATTTGGAAACAACTTTCATTATTAGATCATTCAGAGAGTACATACCTGACCGAGCTCCACAGCAAGTAACTATTGGAGACTCAAAAACAAAATGTTGGCAATCTGGCTTTGGATCAACCTACTTTTTTGGAGATTCTAGTAGAGGCACCACAAATTATTCTGGGAGTATTAATTGCAAAACAGAATCTCCTGAAACGACTTTCATTGGAGGTCAAAAAGGTCAGGCTGAAGGAGTAAATACATCTATTCAGCTTGCTATTTTCGACTGCGATACAGGTGAATTTGCCACAAAATATATAAATAAAGAAGATTCCCAATTATCAGAATGGGAACCACTTGGAGGCATTTTTAAAGCATTAGTGGACGAAGGTTGTAGAAATTATTTACTTAAATCCAAATCAAATAGAAATGAGTTCTCTGATAAAACTCTTAGATAAAGATTACTAAAGTAATAGCAAGCTATAGCTCAGGAGGGGCTACTGGAGGGGCAAATCTAAAT
>CACBHP010000036.1 GCA_902539115.1 uncultured Prochlorococcus sp.
TTTCCTTATCAATTCCAGATACGGTAACGTTTGTATTACTCTCAACTTTGTATGTTATACCATCAGGGGGGATCATTTCTACAGGATGACTATATCCAGCACTAACAACTAGATTTTTACCTTTTACTTGTGCTCTTGATCCAACGCCTACAATTTCTAGTTTCTTTGAAAAACCTTGAGTAACCCCTTCAACCATATTTGCAATTAAGGCTCTACATAAACCATGCCTCTGCCGTGAATATATTTTGGTTGTAGTAGGATTTACGACAACAGTATTGTCTTTCTTATCAAAACTAACTCCCTCAGGCATGAGACGTTTTAACTCACCCTTTGGGCCTTTAACTGTAACTGTTAATCCATCAAAATCAACAGTAACTTTTTCTGGAATAAGTACTGGTGTTTTTCCGATTCTTGACATGATTAATTCTCCTTAATAAACATAGCAGAGGACCTCGCCGCCAATGCCTTGCTTCCTAGCATCGCGATCACTCATAACGCCTTTAGAAGTTGATATTATTGCAACTCCAAGACCTCCAAGAACTTTTGGTAACCCTCTTGTATTTTTGTAAATTCTCAATCCAGGTTTACTAACTCTTTGCATAGAGCGAATAGTAGGGAATTTATTTTTACCACTATATTTGAGGCCGAGTATTATTTGTGATTTATAACCTTCACCTTCCTCATTAATATCAGAAATGAATCCCTCTTTTTGAAGCACTTTGGCAATACTTAGAGACATTTTTGAACCTGGGATTGTTGTGGTTGTATGCTTTTTTTGACTCGCATTTCTAATTCGAGTAAGCATATCAGAAATAGGATCGTGATTTGACATAGTTTTAATTTAATTCTTACTAAAAGGCATTCCTAACTCCTGCAAAAGAGCTTTACCTTCTTGATCTGATTTTGCACTAGTGACAATAGTTATATCCATACCTCTTATTGAATCTATTTTATCAAAAGAGATTTCAGGAAAAATCAATTGCTCTTTCACTCCAACGGTGTAATTCCCTCTCCCATCAAAACTTTTTGGATTAACTCCTCTAAAGTCTCTAATTCTTGGTAAAGCTAGATTTATAAATCTCTCCAAAAAGGAATACATCCTGTCACCTCTCAAAGTAACAGTACAACCAATCGGCATGCCCTCGCGAATTTTAAAACCCGCGATTGCTTTTTTAGCCCTAGTTACTAAGGCTTTTTGTCCTGTAATCGTTGCCATTTCGTTTAAAGAGGCTTCTAGAGCTTTCGAATTTGAAGCTGCCTCACCAAGTCCTCTGTTAACGTTGACTTTGACAACTTTAGGTACTTGATGAATATTTTTAAGACCAAGGTCTTTTAACAGTTTTGGTCTAATTGATTCTTTGTAGCGATTTTTTAGAGTCATAATTTTTTTTAATTCTGGACTTTGTCAGAATTGATAAATTAAAAAAAGTTGAAATCTGGTTTCTGATGAAAAATTAATCAATTACTTCACCAGTTTTCTTCAATCTTCTTTTCTTAACACCCTCTTTATCAATAAAGTATTCAATCTTACTTGTAAGATTTTTATCCTTTGAAAAGAACATTACATTTGATGCATGTAAAGATGCTTCTTCTGTAAGTATTCTTCCATTTTCCCCTTCCTGAGTTGGTTTAACATGTTTGGTCTTAAGGTTAATTCCCTTAACTAATACTCTATTTTCAAGAGGAATAGTTTTTAAAACCTCACCAGTTTTCCCTTTGTCCTTGCCATTTATTACTTTTACCAAATCTCCAGTTTTGATTCTCATTTTTATCCTCTGAAAATTTTTCTTTTGTTTTAATGAATCCAACATTTAAATCACCTCCGGAGCGAGAGAAACAATCTTTGTATAATTCTTGTCCCGCAGTTCTCTAGCTACAGGACCAAAGACTCTAGTACCTTTTGGATTCTTATCTTCATTAATCAAAACTGCAGCATTGTCATCAAATCTAATTGAATTACCAGTATTTCTTCTTAATGTTGCTTTTGTTCTAACGATTACGGCTTTCACAACCTCAGATTTCTTAACTCCCATATTTGGAAGAGCATCTTTAACAGTTGCTACTATTACATCCCCAACATGTGCGTATCTTCTATTAGAGCCTAAAACCCTAATACATTGAAGTCTTTTCGCTCCGCTATTATCAGCAACTGTTAAATAAGTTTCTTGTTGAATCATTTTTTTACCTCCTTAGCCTGACTTGTTGTATTAAGAATCTCTTCTATTGCCCATCTTTTATGAGCGCTAAGCGGTCTAGTTTCTCTAATTTTAACGCGATCACCTAACACACAGGTATTTTCAGGGTCATGAGCCTTATATCGTGTAGTTCTACTTACAATTTTTTTATAAGTGGGATGAGGATATCTGTTAATAACAGCAACCACGACTGTTTTGTCCATTTTGTCGCTGACAACAGTACCAATTCTTTCTTTAAGTGCCATAACTAATAATTAATCAGAAGTTGTTTTAGAAGCAGATTGACTCTTACTGAGAGTTAGTAATTGCGCAACTTGTTTCTTGATGATTTTAAATTTATGAGTTTCATTGAGCTGTCTTGTAGCTTGCTTGAATCTCAAGTCAAAAAGGTCTTTTCGTAATTGATCAATTTTTTCAGTAATTTGAGCAGAATTTAATTTTTTAAATTCTTTCAGAGACTCTGAGTTTTTCATTGTTTAACCTCCTCTTGATTTTGTTTCTTATTTTTTGTCTTTTCTTGGGAGGAAACCTCTAAATTTTTATCAATGGAGATAAATTTTGTTTTTACAGGAAGTTTGTATTGAGCTAGACGCATAGCTTCTTTTGCAATTTCCTCAGTGATATCCTCACCACCCATTTCAAAAAGAATTCTTCCCGGTTTTACAACTGCAACCCAAAACTCCGGATTACCTTTACCAGAACCCATTCTAGTTTCAGCAGGTCTCATTGTTACAGGTTTATCAGGAAATATTCTTATCCAGATTTGGCCCCCACGTTTGATATATCTTGTCATAGCTCGTCTACTTGCCTCAATCTGACGTGCAGTGACCCATCCACAGTCTTGAGCTTGTAGAGCAAATTGACCGAAAGCAATTTTATTGCCTTTAGAGGCTACCCCTCTCATTCTGCCTCTATGTTGTTTACGAAATTTAGTACGTTTTGGACTAAGCATTTTTATACCTCCTATGAATTCTCATTTGAACGATCCTCAAATTGCTGAGGTCTTCTACTAGCTTTCCTCTTAGGGTTTACACCCACTGGGATAGTTTGTTCTTCTTTAGGCAAAACTTCTCCTTTGAAAACCCAAACTTTAATGCCTAAAACACCGTAAGTAGTATTAGCTTCTCGTTTTGCATAGTCAATTTCAGCTCTCAAAGTATGTAGAGGAACTCTACCTTCTCTAGTCCATTCTGTTCTTGCAATTTCAGCACCATTCAATCTTCCACCTACTTGTATTTTGAGACCAAGCACTCCAGCCCTTTGAGCCCGTTGTAAAGCCATTCTTATAGTTCTTCTAAAAGCGACTCTTTTTTCCAGTTGTTGCGCAATATATTCAGCCAGTAAAAAAGCATCAGCATCAACTCGCTCAACTTCAACGACATTTATTCTGACTTGCCTTGTTCTATCACCTATAGTTTTTTGAATTCCTGATCTTAATTCTTCAATACCACTTCCTTGTCTTCCAACTATCACTCCTGGCCTTGCTGTTTTTAATTCGAGTTCCAGTTGATCAGCTTTTCTAGCTATTAGTACATCACTAATTCCGGCTGCACCATATTTTTTTTGTATGAAAGTACGAATTTTATAATCTTCTTGAAGAAGGATTGGATATGTCTTTGAAGTAGCAAACCATTTCGAGCGATGCTCTTGTGTAATTCCTAACCTTAATCCAGAAGGATGTATTTTATGTCCCATTAGTTTTGTACCTCCGCATTAGTTTGAGTAGGAGCAGATTCAACAGAAATACTAATATGGCAAGTCTGTTTTTTAATAGAAAAAGCTCTACCTTGCGCTCTGGGCCTATACCTTTTCATTACAGGACCATTATTAGCCCATGCTGAGGAGATGACCAAAGTAGATGGATCCATTCCAAGATTATGCTCTGCATTAGCAACTGCAGATCTTAATACTTTAGTAATGGGATCGGTAGATCTGTAAGGCATAAATTCCAACATGATTAATGCATCTCTATATGAACGACCCCTTATTTGATCCAAAACTCTTCTAACCTTAGAGGCTGATCCTCGAACATAGTTACCATGCGCAATAGCTTTTTTTGTTGTTTCTGGTGTTTTTGTCATGATTTTGCTCCTTTCTTATCTCTTATGTGACCACGGTAAATTCGTGTAGGCGCAAATTCTCCCAGTTTATGACCGATCATTTGTTCGGTTATAAATACAGGAATATGGGACTTGCCATTATGAACCGCAATTGTGTGGCCAATCATTACAGGTAAAATCGTAGAGGCTCTAGACCAAGTTTTAATAACAGACTTGTCATTTGCAGTATTTTGTTTTTCTACCTTTTTGAGCAGGCTATCGGCTATAAAAGGTCCTTTTTTTAGTGAACGTCCCATGTTTATAAAATAGAAATGGAATTAATAAGTGAGTTAATCAAGAGTCTCTTCCTCCCCTACTTCTCTTAGAAACGCGACGCCGCCTTCGAACTACTAATTTATTACTTGGTTTATTCTTTTTACGTGTCTTTAACCCAAGAGCTGGTTTACCCCATGGTGTAACTGGGCCTGCTCTTCCAATTGGTGCTTTTCCCTCTCCTCCTCCATGTGGATGATCACATGGGTTCATTACACTTCCTCTCACTTGAGGCCTCCTTCCAAGCCATCTTCTTCTTCCTGCCTTCCCTAAGCTAGTATTTCTTATTTCCGAGTTGCCGACTTCTCCAAGAGTTGCATAACATTCTTTTCTAACAAGTCTTACCTCAGTAGATGGTAGTTTTAGAGCAAC
>CACBHP010000037.1 GCA_902539115.1 uncultured Prochlorococcus sp.
CCTAGCGGTACAGAGCCTGTAATAAGAGTTCTAGTTGAGGCCAAAAATCGTAAGAAAGTTGATTATTTATCAAGCGAAATAACAAACAAACTCTTTTTAAAAATTAATAAAATAATAAATTAACGATAAATCAAATTTTCATATAAATCCCTTCATAAATATCAAGTTTGTTAACAATCACATACTTTTCCCGATTAGTTTTAACTTCAATTGGATTAAAACTTTCGGAATAATTAAAATCTTTTTTATCTATTGTTTTAAAATGAAAATTACTTGATATGGTGCAATCCATGTAATCAAACAATTCCTTTACATCAGTTTTTATAAAAATTAGGGTCCCTTTTTGTAATGAATTTGAGAGCATATTAATAAACTCTGCCTGAATTACACGCCTTTTATAATGTCTCTTTTTAAACCAAGGATCAGGAAAATTAAAAGAAATACTTTTTAGATTTTTGATAATAAATTTATTTTGGACATCATTCAGAATATTATTAGCATTACCAAATAAAAAATATAGATTATTGATTTCCCTTTTCAAAACTTTTAATTGAGCATTTTTGACTAACTTCTCTCGAATTTCAATTCCCAAATAATTCCAACTGGTATTTATTAAAGCTAAATCGAATAGAAATTCACCAGCAGCAGAACCTATATCCAAATGAAAATTCAATTTAGGTTCACTAAACATTTCACTTAAAGAAGGCATTCTCTCAATCTGTTTGAAATTACTACTTAGCGGATTAACATGCTGTCTCATAAAATTATTAAATTATTTCTAGGCAATAATATAAAGATGCATAATATTCATAACTATGACAATAGTAATTTCAAAAGTAACAGTTTGATGTTTAATTATTATGTGTAAAAAAAAAAAGTTTTGAACGTTTTTAATCAACTTTCTATTTGGCTATCCTTTCAACTTTCCATAATTTTCCTTATTGGTATTCCTGTTACTCTGTCCTTCTGGTCAATTAAAAAAAGAAATAAAGCAGTTAATAAACTTCTATCAATTTATTGGAAAATATCCACTTTGTTTTTTATAAGCCTTCTACTTTTAATTGGCCAGTATAATTTTGCTCTTGTGATAACAAATATTTCAACATTATTAATGACAGTTTCAGTTTGGTTTTGGAACGATATTAATGATGAATTAAGAGAATATGATTTTTCTTACTCCCTTACCACCATTACAAAAATATGGAGATGGACTGTAACTTTTATATCTCTCAATTTCTTAATTCAGAGTTTAAAGAACTTTAACTGCTTTTCTTTTATTAATTCTGATGAGTGTGCGATATGGCTTCAGCCTTCTTCAAATTTATATATTTTTATAAAAAATTTATTTAATTTTTTCTTTGGCGCTAACTTTACTCAGCCGGTAGCAAAATTTTTAGGATTATTTTCATTAGTGATCTATATTTTAGGCCTTATTCAATGGTCAATAATAAAATTACCTAAAAATGGAAGAAACTCTTACTTCTCCGAAAATGGCAGAAATTGATTTTATAAATAATCTTGAAAAAATAAGTTTCCAGATACCTAATAGGGTACTTAAAGTAGAAGGTTTCATTTTAAAAGAAGATCACAAAGAACAATTAGAAATACTTATTTTCAAAGGTTTCAGTAGCTCAACAACACATCCAATTGAAATAAACTTAGAAAAGAAATTTATCGAATTTAATTATATACTTACAAACTTTAAGCTTTATAAAGCACCCTTAACAGAAACCGAAGATAATTTTATAAGAGAAAATCAAAACTCAGTTTTCTTTTTGAATCAAAAAAACTGGATTTAAGTAAATTCAAGATTAATAATATTTGAACATCTTTTGCATAACTTTGTATTTTGGATGCCATTAAAAGTTTCCTTTTGATAATGCCAACATCTATCACATTTTTGACCATGAGCTTTTGTGATTTGGATTTTCCCCAGTACATTGTTATCGATAATCAGAGAATTCTCAACCAAATCAGAAACCACTTGGAAGTTTGACACTATAAGCCAATCCCTAAATAAATCTACATCTTTATTGCCAAATTCTTTTAGCCAAGTCAGTGAATCTTTTACAACTTTATCTTCAGGTAAATAATTAACTTCAGTTTCTAAAGCTGCTCCAATTATTTGTTTGTTCCTACATCCTTCTATGGCCTTATTAATTTCAACTCGCAAATTTCTTAAATTTGCGATGTGCTCACTAAGAATTTGATTTTTCCATGAATTCGAAAATATTGGCCATCCTCTTTGAAATACCGATTTTTCTTTAATTGAATATGGAATATTTTGCCATATATCTTCAGCCATATGACAAAGAACTGGAGAAATAAGTACGGCTAAATTTTCAACAACTTTTGACATAACAAACTGACATGATCTTCTCCTAAATTGTGATTTAGAACTTACATACAACCTATCCTTTGCAATATCCAAATAAAAATTTGAAAGATCTACAACACAAAAACTTTGCAGGATTTGGAAAAATTTTGAAAATTCATAATTTTCATAAGCATTTGATATTTGATCTGTAACTTCAACTAATCTCCCTAACATCCATTGATCTAGGAGAGGCAATTGATCAATTTCAAAACTATCAATTTTAGGATCATAATCATGAATATTACCTAGAAGATATCTTGCGGTATTACGAACTTTTCTGTAAACGTCTGAAAGTTGCTTGAGTATATTTGAACCAATCGGAACATCTACTGAATAATCTACAGAGCTTACCCATAGCCTTAATACATCAGCACCATAAGCAGGTTCAGTTTTTTTATTATTACCTCCATTAATGATTATATTTGGATCAACAACATTACCTAAAGATTTGCTCATTTTTCTTCCGTTTTCATCAAGGGCAAAACCGTGAGTTAAAACTTTCTTATATGGAGGTTTATTATTGACTGCAACTGATGTTAGCAAAGAAGACTGGAACCATCCTCGATGTTGATCTGAGCCCTCTAAATAAAGATCTGCTGGATACTTTAGTTCACTTCTTAGTTCACATACTGCGGCCCAGCTAGATCCTGAATCGAACCAAACATCCATTGTATCTGTACCTTTTCTCCATAAATCAAATTCTTTTGCATAATTTTCTGGCAATAGATTCTTAACATCCCAATCCCACCAGATATCTGCTCCATATTCACTAAAAAGTTCTTGAATATGAGAAATTATCTCGCTGTTAAGGAGAATGTCATTACCATTTTTTTTATAAAAAACTGGAATTGGTACTCCCCATGACCTTTGTCTAGAAATACACCAATCTCCTCTACCAATAACCATAGAATAAATTCTTTTCTTTCCAGTTGCTGGCATCCATTCAACATCTTCAATTGCTTTTAATGCAGATGATCTAAAGCCATTAACAGATGCGAACCATTGTTCTGTTGCCCTAAAAATAGTTGGTTTTTTGGTTCTCCAATCATATGGATATCTATGCTTATAATTTTCTTGTAACAGAAGTAAGTTATTTCCCTTTAAGTATTCAATAATTAAATCATTTGCATCTTTCAGGACATTGGATCCTTTGAATTGACCAGCATGCTCATTTAAGTTACCTTTTTCATCAACAACACACGTAATAGGTAAATCATATTTTTGACCCACATTAAAATCATCTATCCCATGACCAGGCGCAGTATGAACAATTCCAGTACCTGATTCTGTAGTTATATAATCTCCTCCAATTAAAACTCTACATTTTTTATTCTTGGAGGGATGTTGATATTCAATATTTTCCAATTTAGAGCCTTTAACCTCTAAAAGCAGCGTGAAATCTTTATTAAATTTCTTACTTATTTCAGAAGATAAATCTTTTGCAAAAAGGAAAATTTGTTTCTCTTCATCGATAGCAAAAACGTATTTTATTTTTGGATTTACTGCAACTGCTTCATTTGCAGGTATAGTCCAAGGAGTAGTGGTCCAAATAGTTATGAAAGAATTATTTTGAAAAAAATCTTTTTTGATATTAAAATTTTCTTGGATGAAATTTAATAAAATTTCATCAGATATTTTCGTGATTTTTAAAGAAACATAAATACTTTTTGAATAATGTTCATCAGGATATTCTAATTCAGCTTCTGCAAGTGCAGTTCTTGAACTTGGGCTCCAATGCACAGGTTTCAGACCCCGATATATATAGCCATTTAAAAACATTTTCCCAAATACTCCAATCTGAGCAGATTCATAACTTTTCTTAAGAGTTAAGTAAGGGTTATCCCAATCTCCCCATATTCCCCACCTTTTGAAACCCTCCATTTGATTATTAATTTGGATATGGGCATAATCTGTTGCTTTTTTTCTTAGTTTCAGAGTGTCAAGATTCTTTCTTTCATCAGATTTTAAATTCTGCAGAACTTTTAACTCAATAGGTAATCCATGACAGTCCCAGCCAGGCACGTAGTGTACCTTAAATCCTCTTAAGGTTTTGTACTTATTTATTATGTCTTTTAAAACTTTATTAAGCGCATGACCCATATGAAGCGCTCCATTTGCATAAGGAGGACCATCATGTAATGTAAATGTTTCTCCAGAATTGCTTGAACCTAATTGGAAATCAATATTATTATTAGCCCAAAAATCCTGAATCTGAGGTTCTCTTACAACTGAATTAGCACGCATTGAGAAGTCAGTTTTAAGTAAATTT
>CACBHP010000038.1 GCA_902539115.1 uncultured Prochlorococcus sp.
CTAAACTTAAAACCACCGTCTTTTAATTTTGTTTCAAGTAAATCTATAGCTTCGCCACTCCATCCAAAACTACCAAAAATTCCCACTGGCTTATCTCTATTGCCCTCTGCTAACAATGTTCCTAATGCACTAACTATTGGAGTTGGGGCGTGACCACCCAATGTGGGCGAGCCTATTAAATATCCATCAGCATTTTGGATAGATTTTACAAGTACATCATTAGGTGTGAATTCACAATTAATACTTTCAACTTCTACAGAAGTTCTATTTATCCCTTTAGCCAATGCATCACCTATTGAGGCTGTATTTCCATATGCACTTGCATATATCAAAGCGATCTTAGGATTATTTGTTGAGAGATTCTCTCCCCATCTAACATAGTCATTTAAAAAGCTTTTTAAGCTATATTCGATCGCGGGACCATGTAATGGTGCAATAGTTTTAATGTCATAATCTGCAATTTTTTCAGTTATTGATACTACTTGATTAGACATTGGTGCCATCAAGCAATCATAAAAATGTTTCCTATCAATTTCTGTACTAACTCGATTTTTTTCAGACCAATCAGCAGAAGCAATGTGAGCAGAGAAAATTTTTTCACTAAGAAGTATTTCTTGATTACGTTCATAAATTATTAGGCCACCAGGCCAACGTGCTGTTGGAATAGGAATTAACTCTAGTGAAATGTTATCTAATTCTAAATTAAGTTCTTTTTTGATTATGTTTATTTCAGGTAATTGAATTTCAATAAAGTTTTCTAAGGTAGGATTTCTTTGATTCCAAAGTTCGCTAATAAGCTTATAACCTGGATTAGAGCAAGTAATAGTTGTGTTTTGAAATTGGGTACTTATATTTTTTATAGTTTCAATAATTTGGGGATTAATATGACCAGAAATGAAGTTGATTTTATCTAATTTAAATTCATTGAAAAACCTAGAAATTATTTTATTAAATGAATTTAAATATTGTTTCTCAGGTGGATGAATAATAAAAAGTTCTTCATGACTTCTAATGAAAAAAGTATTAAAAGAGGTTCCTTTTTCAAGATTAAATTCAAGTTCAAATCTTTCTTTATTTTGGTCTAAGAATCTTACACAAGAAAAACTTTCAGTAATTTCAAATTCTGATAGGTTTTGATTTTCTGCAAGTAAGCCTATATTAATATCTGACATTTTAAAGACTTATTTTCTAATAGTGATTTGCAACTTTTCTGTGATGAACTGCTGTTTTGCATGATAAGTCAGAAACATTTCCATTTTCCACAATTCCGTAAATTATCCAATGGTCTGGAGTTTCCAGTCTGGAACTAACTTTACAATCTAAAAAGGCGAGTGAATCTGAGAGAACTGGGCCGCCTTTCGCGATGTTGCTAATTACATCTACATCTGCAAATCTATCAGCTCCAGGGGCAAATCTTTTTAAAAAATGTCTGAACATTTTTTGATAGTTATCTTCTCTCAAGATATTCACAACAAAGCCTTTCCCAACTTGCATATATGATTCAATAGCTCTATCTTTTGCTACTGCAACTGTAATACCTGGTGGAGAAAAGCTTGCTTGACTAACCCAACTTGCTACCATTGCACTTTGTCTAAATGTCGAACCTTCCCCTTGGCTCGCTGTAACTACATATAATCCTCCACTTAATCTACCTAACGCTTTATCTAAATTTGAATCAAGACTTTTCATAGAGGCAATGTTTTTCTTTTTATTAATCAATTGACCCAAGTCAGTTCCAGCTTCTTCGAATTGTTGATAAACAATGGGATCTGGAATATTTTTAACTCTTAAAGGGGAGAAAGCTTCTTTTTGGCCAAGTTCTCTTAATTTATTTGCTAAGGAATCTATTGGTTCATCATTTCCTCCAAATGCATCATATACAGCAGTAAATTGTTTTGGTTTTAGTGCTGCAAATAAAGTACCTAGAGATTCTTTTAATTCATTATCTGAGTTTATTGGCCATGTGGGAATGACTACTGCTTTTGATTCTGAAATTAAACTTGTTAATTCTTGCGGGTCAGAAGATCTTAAATCAATTAATTGAACCTGTGCATCTGCTTTACTTATTCCATGAGATATCGCTTGACTTAGTCGATCACAATAACCATAGTCGCTTATATAACAGACTGACACAAAATCATTACCTTTGCTTTTATTGCTACTCCATTCAAGATATTTTCCTTTCCAAAAATTGACCTGGTTGTGCAGCAAAGGCCCATGACCGACAGCTATTGTTTTTAATTCAGGTAGCTTATCTATTCTTTTAATGGCTTGGAGAACGCTTCTAGCGTTTGGACCCATAAGGCAATCGTAATAAAAACGAAAATCATCGTAAATTTCTTTTTGATCAGTGTCAAAAAATTCGTTAGAACAATAATGGAGTCCAAAGGCATCGCATGTGTAGAGAACATGTGTGCTGTGATCATATGAAAAAATTGTATCTGGCCAATGTAAGTTTGGTGCGCTTATAAATTCAATCTTATGTTCTAAACCGCTATTAGGATTAGTTCCGAGATTCAAAAATTCTCCACTCTTTACCTCTAGATGTTTAAAGGGAATATGTATTTGGTCTTCAATAAATTTAAGGGCTAATTTTGATCCTACTACTGTAATATTTTGATTTAATTCTAAAAGATTTCCTATCAAACCAGAATGATCAGGTTCTGTATGACTGGTAATGAGATAATCAACTTCTTCTATATTTACATTTTCTAGTAATTCCTCAAACCATAATTCTTCGAACTTTGCGTGACTAGTATCAATAATTGCTAGTTTTTCGCCTTTAATAATAAAACTATTATAAGTAGTTCCATTTCTTAACCCAAATTCAATGTCAAATCTACTGCGATCCCAATCCAAAGATCTTATAGCATAAGAATCATCAGCGAAGTTTTGAGATTGAACCGTCAACTTGTTATTTATTTGTGCCAATTTAGAATTACTTGTCTGGGCAGAGGCTATCATAGAAGAATTCGCTTTATAAAATAACTTTAGTTATATAGAATATAAACCCGCGTAATTATTTTTGCGAAATAACCGAAATTACGCTTTTCTTTAATTTTTGTTCTTGATTATTCTAGATAAATGACATCTCAACTAATTAAAAAAATAGTTACTGGAGATGAGATAAGAAATGCTTTTTTAAATTTTTACAGTGAAAAATTACATAAAATCATTCCCAGTGCATCTTTAATTCCAGATGATCCTACGGTTATGCTCACAATTGCTGGAATGCTACCTTTTAAACCAGTTTTTTTGGGTTTACAAGAAAGACCATCAAAAAGGGCTACATCTAGCCAAAAGTGCATCAGAACAAACGATATAGAAAATGTTGGAGTTACAGCTAGGCACCAAACTTTTTTTGAAATGCTTGGTAATTTTTCTTTTGGAGATTATTTTAAGCGAGAGGCTATTCAGTGGGCTTGGGAATTAGTTACTAAGATATATCAACTTTCTGCTGAAAATATAATTGTGAGTGTCTTTCACGAAGACGGAGAGGCTGCAAAAATTTGGACAGATGAAATTGGCATTCATCCAAATAGGATAGTGAAATTAGGAGAGAAAGATAATTTTTGGTCTTCAGGGAAAACAGGTCCATGTGGACCTTGTTCAGAACTTTATTATGATTTTTATCCTGAAAAAGGTCTGCAGAATATTGATTTAGAAGATGGAGAACGTTTTATTGAATTTTATAATCTTGTTTTTATGCAATATAATCGTGACCTTAATGGAAAATTGACAGATTTAAAATTTAAAAATATTGATACAGGAATGGGCCTTGAAAGGATGGCTCAAATATTGCAAAAAAAGCAAAATAATTATGAGACAGATTTAATTTTTCCTATCATCCAAAAAACTTGCGAGATTGCAAATATTGATTATTTTTCATCAAATGATAAAAACAAAATTTCTTTAAAAATTATTGGAGATCATACAAGAGCTGTTATTCATTTAATTTCTGATGGAGTATCAGCAAGTAATCTAGGCAGGGGTTACATATTACGAAGGCTTATTAGAAGAATGGTTAGACATGGGAGATTATTAGGCATAACAAATGAATTTTTACCGCATATTGCTAATGTCGGGATTAATTTAATGCAAAATAATTATCCTGATTTAAAAAATAATAATGATTTAATTTTGAATGAGATAAAAATTGAAGAAGTAAGGTTTAGGGAAACTCTTGAAAGGGGAGAGAAATTGCTAGAT
>CACBHP010000039.1 GCA_902539115.1 uncultured Prochlorococcus sp.
AGTACGTGTAGAAGCGTCACAGGTACACAATATTTGGGATCCGAAGTACTTAATCAATTTTGTCAAAATCAACCTGAATATAAACAGCCAACTAGATCCTCAGTAACTTCAACATCAACAGGAAATAAAGTCACAGGTAATGAGGTTGGAAGATCTGAGAAAGTTACTGGCGATGAACCTGGAACTTGCAAAAATGTAACTGGTACTGAATATAGTTCTGCAAATCAGTCAAAGAAATATTGTGGGGAAGTTCCCAAAAATCCCTCAAAGGTTAAACATAGTAGTACTGCTGACGGATTAAAAGTATCTGGGTCTTTACCTGGGAGATCTGCACTTGTAACTGGAGATGAGTCAGGATCTGGTCATCAATTAACAGGCGATCAATATCTTGGTTCAGAAACTAATCCTAAAGGGAGATCTCATGAAAAAGTCGGTAAATACAATACATTAAATGGTAATGCATTAACAGGTACAGGAGTAGGGAGGTCTGAATTCGTTACTGGTAATGAACCAGGAAGCTGTAAAAATGTAACTGGCGATGAATATATTGGTTCACAACAATACGAGTCATTCTGTAAATCCAAACCAAAAGCCGAAGCAATGAAGGTTGGAGTTAGTCTCTCAAATAACGCTAATGAGATTAGTGGCACCTTAACTGGAAGATCTGAGAAAGTTACTGGCGATGAACCTGGAACTTGCAAAAATGTAACTGGGACACCATATGCTGGACTAGATCAAGTTGAGGAAAATTGTAATTCTGACTTAATAGCTGAATTAAAAGATAAAGGAAAGATTTATTTAGGAGGTAGCTCAAATGCACGTCTTACTGGTACACAACCTGGTATCGGAGGAAGTATGACTGGAGCAGGTAAAGGTGCGTGTCTAAATCCAACAGGCACCCCTTATGTTGGCGGTGATCAGTTAGGCAATAATTGTTCCAATCATTCATCTGAAAAAAATTATGCCAATAGTGAAATAAAAAATTCAAGCTCATGGGAAGAATTTTCTGTAAATTCTCCCTCAAGAGATAAATACTCTGATAAAAAAAGAGATGGTGTAACAGGCAATGAGTATGAAAATGGCTCAAAGATTACAGGCCCATTTGATATGGCTAAGGACACAGTAACAGGGACAGAACAATTTAGGTTTGATAAAAACAAAAATTCCCTACTTACCCCAAAAAAAGATTTAAAGGAATTTGATTCTTCAAAAGAGAGAGCACAATCCAGAATTACTGGCGAGGGTCAATCTGCTGGGTTGAAGATAACAGGGGATGACTGGGCAAGAGGAAACAGGGTAACAGGTACCGAAGGAGCTTCAGCAAGAAAAAGAAATCCTACAAGACCAGGGATGACGAGTGCAATGCCAGTGATGGATATAAAAAGGAATGATGAAATGAAAGAGCCAGATTTCTTGATAACTGGATCAAGTGGTAATACTCGTGAAGGACAACTTGTTACCTTTTCAGGTGGTGCACGAGGGTAATTAAATAATGCCTTTAAGAGGACTGGCAAAAGCCAAGAACTTCACATTGGGGCCTACAGCTCCAATGAAAACTTTTACGGAAAATATTCATACACAAACTAAAAAATCAAGCGATTTAAAAAATTCTGGAAAACATCATAAATTAACCAATAATATTCAAAATGAAAATCTATTTAGGTACGAAAGCAAAATAAAAAGTGATTTTGACGAAATTGTTCCAACTCTCAAGGAAATTGCTCGAATTCAACATCACGAAGACTTTATAAATAAGGCTCAGAAAATATCAAGAAAAAATTTAGGAATAGATTTACCCCTGCATGTATTAGATAAATCTTGGGTTAAACCTCTTGATATGAGAGCTTTATATGCGTGGTGTGCTTTCAAACAGCATGAGAAACTTAGCGATAATTTTTTTAAAAATGATCCACTTGAAGGTGCTGCTGGAAGTAGGGATGCGGAAGATTTTGAAAAATTTCTTTTAGATTGTGGAATACATTTACTTGATATAACTCCTTGTTCAGATGGAAGATTAGCTCATTCAGTTGCTTATGTAATGAGAATACCTTTTAGTTCAGTAAGAAGAAGATCCCATGCTGGAGCACTGTTTGATATTGAAAATACCGTTAATCGATGGGTAAAAACTGAACATAAAAGATATAGAGAGAATGTTCCTAATGAAGCTCATAAAGATACCAGGTACTTAAAAGTCGTAACTTATCATTTTAGTTCAGTTGATCCTTTGCATCAGGGATGCGCAGCTCATGGAAGTAATGACGAGTTAGCGGCAGAAGAAGGTAGAAATAAATTATATGCTTTCAAAGAGGCTGTAGAGAACAGCTTTTGCTGTGGAGCTTCTGTGGATTTAATGTTAATTGGACTTGATACAGACACTGATTCATTAAAAATACATTTATCAACTAGCGATGGTGGTATAGATTTAGAAAAAACTATTTCTACATTAGAAATTTATAATTCAACAATAAATTTTTCAAAAGAGGATGCGGAAAGAGAAATTTGCCAGACAATTTCTAAGCAATCTTCAAAAGTTAAACTCAGTGGACTGGAAAAATTTACTTATCAATTAATTGTCAATAATATTTCTCAAATTGATTATGTTAAGAGTTTTCATAATGGTTCTTATGAAGATATTGGACATGCAGAGAGGTTTATTGGAGTAGGTATAGGTTTTAAGGAAGTACATCTCAGAAATTTAACTTATTTTGCTCATTTAGATACAGTCGAAGAAGGGGCTCCAGATTTAGATGTAGGAGTGAAGATTTTTACTGGATTAAATGTTTCTCAAGATCTACCTATTCCTGTAGTAATAAGATTTGATTACTCTGGCAAAGTACCCGGCGCAAAAAAGAGGGCAATAAATGATTGTGAAAGAGTTAATAATGCGATATCAATTAGATATAAAAATTTAGTTGATCAAGGTTTGTTACATACTTGCTCTACTATTAGAGATAGGGACAACATTCATTCCGCCCAAATTATTGGAATGTCTTTAGATAAAAAAACAGAGGAGGATCACTAATTATGTTAATTTGCAAGGTTGTAAAACCACTTGTTTCTACCAATAGGATTCCTGGTTTTGAACATAAACATCTGCAGGTTGTATTAGATGGTTCTTCTAATAAAGTTGCAGTTGATGCTGTTGGCTGTAAGCCTGGAGATTGGGTTATTTGTGTTGGAAGTTCTGCTGCTAGGGAAGCAGCGGGAAGCAAATCTTATCCAAGCGATTTAACGATTGTTGGAATAATTGATCATTGGGATCCCGACAAGTCATAAAAAAGGAGGATAGAAATTGTGGAAATTATGAAGGTATTAGGAAGGATGGTATGCACTCAAAGAGTCGCTGGCTTAGGTTATATGAATTTACGAATTTTAGAAAATAATAAAGGAAAGAAATTAGTAGCTGTTGATCCTGTTGGAGCTAGAGAAGGTAACTGGGTTTTTACTTCTAGTGGCTCTGCCGCTAGATTTGCATGCCCTAATCCAGAAGTTCAAACTGATTTAACAATTGGCGGGATTATTGATTATTGGGAGAGTGACTAAAAATTTTAACTTAAAAAAATTATTGAGAAACTGTGCTGAAGGTATAGTGTAATTAGTCTTGAATAAAGAATCTAATGTGGAATGAAAGAGAATCACCTTTGAGGATTGAAAAAAGATTTGAATTTGATCAATACTCAAAAATTAGTAAATTCATGGGGGAAATTGAGAAATTATGTAAAGAAAGGGATATCTATCCAAATATCAGCTTCGGTAAGAATTTTGTAAGTTTTTCAATATTTTTAGATAATAAAGAACTATCAAATAAGGTAAAAGACTTTTCAATGGATATTGATAAATTTTATTTAGAAGATTAATCCTTTTTAATAATTATTTGGCTTTGCAATATCTCTTTTGATTAAAGCCATTAAATATGTTGGGGCTTTATATCTACCAGGTAGACATCTATTTAAAGTTTCAAGATGACTCCAACAGACTGTCTTTTCTATATCTTTAACTGAGTTTCCTTTTAAA
>CACBHP010000040.1 GCA_902539115.1 uncultured Prochlorococcus sp.
CTGGATGTTTTTTTAGGTCTAGATGAAGTCATGATTTTTTAGAAAATGAAAAATTGTTTTTAAAGATTACGTTTTAGATACAGAATCGATGATGGTATAGTTCATAACTACTCTCCCAACAGTTGTCAAAACATATCTACTTATTAAATTATTATCAGAGTCAAATCTGTCTCTTCTTAGATTCCAGATCTCTAATCTTGAGCCATCTTCTAGCTCTTGAGTTTTTTGTGGATTACGCATTTCGTCTTCATCTTCAACTTCCCCATTAAATCTAACCCAAATCCATTCATGAAGGCTGAGTCTTTTATCTTCAAAAGCAAAAATGACATCTTCTAATGAAGCAAAAGTAGTCTTATTATCTCCGAATTTTGGTTTTTGATATTCCGGTTGCAAAGCTGTCAGATAGTAAGAACCCAAAACCATATCTTGTGATGGAGTCACAATTGGTTCCCCAGTGGCAGGAGAAAGAATATTATTACTAGCCAACATAAGCATGCGTGCTTCAGTTTGTGCCTCTAAAGCTAAAGGAACATGAACTGCCATTTGATCTCCATCGAAGTCAGCATTGAATGCAGGACAAACTAAAGGATGAAGTTGTATAGCTCTACCTCCAACTAATTTCGGTTCAAAAGCTTGAATTCCTAAACGATGGAGCGTAGGTGCTCTATTCAAGAGAATTGGATGCCCTTCAATAACTTCCTGAAGTACCTGCATAACTTCGTCATCGGCTTTTTGTATTAATTTTTTTGCAGCCTTAATATTATTTACAATATTTTGTCGGATTAATCTATGAATTACGAAAGGTTGAAAGAGCTCTATCGCCATTTCTTTTGGAAGGCCACACTGATGCATTTTTAATTTTGGACCCACAACTATTACAGATCTACCGGAGTAGTCAACACGCTTTCCAAGAAGATTCTGTCTAAATCTTCCTTGTTTTCCTTCAATTATGTCACTCAGGGACTTAAGAGCTCTATTATTTGCTCCAACAACAGTCCTTCCTCTCCTTCCATTATCTATAAGGGCATCAACTGCCTCCTGAAGCATTCTTTTTTCATTTCTTACTATTATTTCAGGAGCTAAAATTTCTTGAAGCCTAGCTAGTCTATTATTTCTATTTATAACTCTTCTATATAAGTCGTTTAAATCTGAAGTTGCGAATCTTCCTCCATCAAGCTGAACCATAGGTCTTAGATCAGGAGGTATAACTGGAATTGCATCTAAAACCATCCATTCTGGTTTTGCATTAGTTGCAATAAAATTATCAATAACTCTTATCCTTTTAATAAGTTTTGCCCTCTTTTGCCCTTTGCTATTAGTAATTTCTTCTCTAAGCTCCTCAGCAATCTGATTTAAATCAAGGTCCTCAAGTAATTGCTTCAGTGCTTCTGCACCAATTCCAACAAAAGGTTCATTTTCGATAGTTGAATCTTCAGCATAAATTTCATCTTCAATTTCCAGCCATTCATCTTCAGTGAGTAATTGCTTATATTTAAGTTCTTTATGATCACCTGGGTCTAAAACGACATAACAATTAAAATAAACTATTTGTTCTACATCCCTAAGTGGAATATCTAAAAGTATTGCAACGTAACTAGGTATTCCTTTCAAATACCAAACATGGGAAACTGGCGCAGCAAGTTTTATATAACCCATCCTATGTCTTCTAACTCTACTTTCAGTTACTTCAACCCCACATCTCTCACAAACAATGCCGCGGTGTCTCACCCTTTTGTACTTTCCACAATGGCATTCCCAATCTTTAGATGGCCCAAAAATCTTTTCGCAAAACAACCCATCCATTTCCGGTTTAAGTGTTCTGTAGTTTATAGTCTCTGGTTTAGTAACTTCACCAACTACTTGTCCATTGGGCAATGTCCTCTGACCCCAATCCATAATTCTTTGTGGAGAAGCTATTGAAATTTTGACGTAATCAAAGTGATTTTCGGTTCTTAAGTTGCTGTTTGTCATTGTTGGCTAATTTAAATTAAAAAAGTTTTAATTGAATATTTAATCTTCCTCATATTCAGAGGTTCCAAGAGATTCGTAAGTCGGTCTTGATGGAGTATTTCTTCTCGGATTGATATCTTGCATTAAATCAACCTCTTTTCCTTCATCTGTATAAACCCCTATATCCAAGCCTAGAGATTGTAATTCCCTCATAAGAACTTTAAATGACTCAGGAGTACCAGGCCTTGGGATCGGTTTACCTTTTACGATTGCATTAAGCGCTTCATTTCTTCCTTGCATGTCATCAGATTTAACTGTTAACAATTCCTGAAGGGTATAAGCGGCTCCATAAGCTTCAAGAGCCCATACTTCCATTTCTCCTAGCCTTTGTCCACCTTGCTGAGCTTTACCACCCAATGGTTGCTGTGTAACCAAAGAGTAAGGACCAGTAGATCTTGCATGAATTTTATCATCCACCAAATGGACTAATTTGAGGAAATGAGAGTATCCAACAGCAACCGGCTGATCGAAGGGTTCCCCTGTTCTTCCATCTTTGAGTAATAACTTTCCAGGATCATCAGGATTGTAGACCCATGCTCTACCTGGCTGTTTTGAAGCTTCTTCTAAAAATGCTTGAACAGTTTGATGTGATTTTTCGGCTCCATACATTTCATCAAATGGAACAACTTTAACCCTGCAATTTAAGTTGGAGGCTGCCCAGCCCATCAATAATTCAAACACTTGACCTACATTCATCCTACTTGGAACTCCCAAGGGATTAAGAACTATGTCTACAGGCGTTCCATCAGGTAAATAAGGCATATCTTCTCTGGGTAAAATTCTGCTAATAATTCCTTTATTTCCATGCCTACCAGCCATTTTGTCACCTACTTGAATTTTCCTCCTCTGAGCTACATAAACTCTAACAACCATGTTGGCTCCTGGAGGTAATTCATCACCTTGTTCTCTAGTATAGATACGAACATCTAAAACCCTTCCCTTTTCAGTTTTAGGTACTCTGAGGGAATTGTCTCTCACATCTCGAGCCTTTTCACCGAAAATAGCTCTTAACAGTTTTTCTTCAGGCGGTTGGTCTGATTCCCCTTTTGGAGTAACTTTCCCTACCAGAATATCCCCACTCTCGACAAAAGCTCCAATCCTAATTATTCCCATCTCATCAAGATTATTCAAGCTTTCTTCCGAGATATTAGGAATCTCTCTCGTAATTTCTTCAGGCCCTAACTTCGTTTGTCTTGCTTCAATTTCATATTTTTCGATGTGTACTGAAGTATATAAATCATCAGTTACCATCCTCTCGCTAACAAGTATTGCATCTTCGTAGTTATATCCCTCCCATGGCATGTAAGCAATTAAAACATTTTGGCCAAGGGCTATTTCCCCTCCTTCACATGCAGATCCATCTGCTAAAACCTGACCAGATATAACTTTATCTCCAATTTTCACTATAGGTCTTTGGTTGAGACAAGTATCTTGATTTGATCTTTGATATTTCTGAAGGTAGTGAAAATGTTCATTACCATGCTCGTCTTTAACAACAATCTCATTAGCGTCGACGTAAGATACCGTTCCATTAACTTTTGTTATGGGAACCATCCCCGAATCTCTAGCAACTTGAGATTCTAAACCTGTACCAACTAAAGGACGTTCTGGCCTTAGCAATGGTACGGCTTGGCGTTGCATATTTGATCCCATGAGTGCTCTATTAGCATCATCATGTTCCAAGAAAGGAATTAGTGAAGTTGCAACTGAAATTACCTGAACCGGAGAAAGCTGAACGTAATCAACTTGATGAGGAGGAACTTTTTCAAAATCCTGTCTATATCTTACTGGTATTAGATTTGCAATTATATTGCCATCCTTATCAGTTGCGACGTCTCCTGGAGCTACCCTACACTCATCTTCTAAATCAGCAGAAAGATAGACAGGATTACCTACTTTATCAACTTTACCGTTACTAACTTTCCAAAAAGGTGTTTCAATAAAACCATACTCATTAACTCTTG
>CACBHP010000041.1 GCA_902539115.1 uncultured Prochlorococcus sp.
ACGATACTGTTAACCTAGATTCACTAGTAAAGAAAGGATTAATCTTCAAGCCTAAATTTCCTTTGAAGATCCTTGGTAATGGAAAAATAAATGTAAAGCTAAAAGTCCAAGCACATGCATTCACAAAAGTTGCAAGACAAAAAATTGAGGATGCAGGTGGATCTTGCGAGCTTATAAATAATAAATAAATTTATTAAAAATTTAGGTAAGCTTAAAAATGTTTGTCAACAAAAGTAGAAATCCTAGCGCTTCTGAAATACTTTCCCAATTATTTTTAAATAAAGAGCTAAGAAGTAGAGTTTTAACAACTTTAGGTCTTCTCCTTTTAGTAAGACTTGGTATATATATACCCATGCCAGGTATTGATAGAGTTGCTTTTAAAAGTTTTATAGATCAAGGGGGTCAATTAATAGGTTTTTTAGATATTTTCACTGGAGGAGGAATTTCAACCCTAGGAATATTCGCATTAGGAATACTTCCTTTTATCAACGCATCAATTATTATTCAGCTTCTCACGGCTTCATTACCTATTCTTGAAGATTTACAAAAAAATGAAGGAGAAGCGGGAAGAAGAAAAATTGCTCAAATAACAAGATACGTTTCGTTAGGATGGGGGTTTTTGCAAAGTATAATTTTTTCCTTAATTCTCAGACAATATGCTATTCAGGGGATAAGCGAAACTACATTTGTCTTACAAACTTCTATTGCCTTAGTTACTGGTTCAATGTTAGTTATGTGGTTTAGTGAAATCATTACGGAGAAAGGGATAGGTCAAGGCGCTTCACTGGTAATTTTTTTGAATATTGTTTCGACTTTACCTAAAGCTCTAAGTTCAACCATTGAAAAAGCTCAAACTGGCGATAGAGGTGATGTTTTAGGCATAACAGTTTTACTTGGAGTATTTTTACTGACAATTGTTGGGATCATTTTTGTCCAAGAGGGAGCGAGACGCATTCCTATTGTTAGTGCAAAAAGGCAAATAGGAAATTCAACATTACTTCCTACAAGGCAAAGTTATTTACCTTTGAAATTAAATGCTGGAGGAGTAATGCCTATAATATTTGCATCTGCTTTAATCTTTTTACCTATAACTATCGCAAATGTTACGGGCAATCCAATCCTAATCAAGTTAGCAAGTAGTTTAAATCCAGGATCTTCTAATCCATGGCCATATGCTCTTACATTCTTCTCCTTAATTTTGGGGTTCTCCTATTTTTATGCATCCCTTACTATTAATCCAGTTGATGTAGCTTCAAATTTAAAGAAAGGAGGGGTAGCAATACCAGGAGTTAGACCAGGAACTAAAACGGCAAACTACCTATCAGGTATACAAAATAGGTTGACATTATTGGGAGGATTATTTCTGGGTTCAGTAGCTATAATCCCTGCTGCAGTCGAAAGAGCTACAAATGTTCAGACTTTTCAAGGTTTAGGAGCAACTTCATTACTTATCCTAGTGGGTGTTGCTATAGATACTGCGAAGCAAATCCAAACTTATGTTATTTCTCAAAGGTATGAGGGACTAATTAACAATTAATGAAGAAACATTTACTATTTTTGGGAGCACCTGGAGCAGGGAAAGGGACTCAAGCGGAATTGCTAAGTCAAACTAATTCTTATTTACACCTCTCTACTGGTGAATTATTAAGAAATGAAATCGAAATGAATACTATCCTTGGTATCCAAGTAAAAGATATTATGAATCGAGGACAACTTGTTAGTGATGAACTAGTATTAAAAATAGTAAGACAAAATTTAGTCAAGGATAATAAAGGTTGGATTTTAGATGGTTATCCAAGAAATTTATCTCAAGCAAATTCATTGAGTGAGGTTTTAACTGAAATAAATCAACCATTGGAAGTGGTTTTTTATTTAGATATTCCAGAAGAAGTATTAATTAAGCGTTTGCTTTTAAGAGGGAGAAAAGATGATACGGAAGAGACAATTAGAACAAGAGTTGACATTTATAAAAAAACTACAGAACCATTGATTCAATATTTTAAAGACCTCTCATTGTTAGAATATATTGATGCTGATAGAGATTTAAAAACAATTTCCTCTGATATCAAACAAAAAATGGCTTGATGATGTTGTAGAATATAATATTAGCGTTTTATTTGTTAAACCCCTATGAAGGTCAGATCCTCAGTCAAAAAAATTAGTCCTGACGATCAGATCGTGAGGAGAAGAGGTAAAATCTATGTTATCAACAAGAAAAGACCTCGCAATAAACAGCGTCAGGGTTAAGTTACTACCCTTAAATTCAAACTTTTACTTATTCAAAACACGTGGCCAGGATTGCAGGAATCGACATACCTCGCGAAAAGCGAGTTGAAATTGCACTTACATACGTCTATGGAATTGGTTTAACGAGATCAAAGCTAATTCTTGCTAATACGGGTGTAAACCCAGATACTCGTGTTAAAGACCTTTCAGATTCTGATGTGCAAAAACTTAGGGGTGCCACAGAAGAATTCACTTTAGAAGGGGACTTGAGAAGAAAAGAGGGAATGGCTTTAAAACGTCTTCAAGATATTGGGTGTGTAAGAGGAAGAAGACATAGAATGAGCCTTCCAGTAAGAGGCCAAAGAACAAGAACCAATGCAAGAACAAGACGGGGTTCTAGGAAAACAGTTGCTGGAAGAAAAAAATAATTAATTAAATCTATTTACAAATTGAAGTATTAAATTAAAACATCATGGCAGCTCCAGTAAAAAAAACAGGTTCAAAGAAATCTAAACGTAATGTACCTAATGGTGTAGTACATATCCAAAGCACATTTAATAATACTATCGTCTCTATTACTGACACCTCTGGTCATGTAATTTCTTGGTCTTCTGCTGGAGCAAGTGGATTTAAAGGTGCTCGGAAAGGTACTCCATTTGCTGCTCAAACAGCTGCTGAAGCCGCAGCCAGAAGAGCACTTGATCAAGGCATGAGACAAATAGAAGTTCTAGTTAGAGGGCCCGGCGCAGGTAGGGAAACCGCCATAAGAGCTTTACAAGTGGCCGGATTAGAAATAACTCTAATAAGAGATGTAACTCCATTACCTCATAATGGATGTAGAAGACCTAAACGGAGACGCGTTTAGGTCTTAACCATTCTCATCTACCCCCAAAAAACTCTTAACCTCATTATTCTCCGTGTTGCAATACCAGATTGACAGAATCGACCATCAAACAGCAGATGATCGCTCCCAAACAGGAACTTTTTTAATTGGCCCTCTAGAAAGGGGACAAGCTACAACTTTGGGTAATTCTCTCAGAAGAGTCCTTATGGGAGGACTTGAAGGGAGTGCAGTTACTGCAGTAAGAATCGCAGGAATTAATCATGAATATGCCACTATTCCTGGAGTTAGAGAAGACGTTTTAGATATTCTTCTCAATTGCAAGCAACTTTCAATAAATAGTTCTAATCCTGAGCTCGAAATAGGCAGGTTAGTAGCGAGTGGACCAATGGAGGTGAAGGCAAATGACATTCAATTCTCCTCTCAAGTTGAAATTGTTGATGGCGAAAAACCGATCGCGACTATTCAGGAGGGCCATAATTTAGAGTTGGAAATTCATGTTGAAAGAGGTATTGGATATAGACCCGTCGACCGAAAGAGTGAAGAGACAACTGCTATTGATTTACTGCAAATAGATGCTGTATTTATGCCTGTGAAGAGAGTAAATTTTACTATTGATGAAACTGCTGTAGCAGAAGGTGGAACAGGAAGAGAACGATTAAAAATGGAAGTAGTGACAGATGGTTCAACTACTCCTGACGATGCTATTGCTGAAGCTGCAAATCAGTTAATAGAACTTTTTCAACCTCTTGCTACTGTCACAATGGTTGAGGAAATTCCTGAAGAACCTGAACCATCTCCTGAAGCACAAATTCCTCTTGAGGAACTAAACTTGTCCGTTAGAGCATATAATTGTTTGAAAAGGGCACAAGTC
>CACBHP010000042.1 GCA_902539115.1 uncultured Prochlorococcus sp.
TTAAGAAAAGATAAATAGTGTCTATCTAAAGAATCCAATCCTTTTTCGTCTATTTGGTAAGAATTTAAAGCTTTTTTTATTAAATTCACTGATATAGTATTAGTCTCCATAACAACTTGAGCATAATCTCTAACTCGTCTTAATAATCTTAAAGCAATTCTTGGAGTCCCTCGAGATATCTTTGCTAAATCATAAGATGCTTCATCTTCTAAATTGAGGTTTATTAATCGGGAGAAATTAACAATAATTTGTTTTAATTCATCACATGTATAAAATTCAATTTTCTGAGATATCCCAAATCTGTCTCTGAGAGGTGCACTTATTGAGGCTAATTTAGTTGTAGCGCCAATCAGAGTAAACCTAGGAAGATTAATTGTTCTGCAACGAGCTCCTCTATTAGCTCCCATGGTTAAGTCAAGTCTAAAATCCTCCATTGCAGAAAATAACAACTCTTCAGTTAACCTATTTAAGCGATGTATCTCATCGATAAATAAAACTTCACCTTCTTTTAATCCAAGAAGTAAACCTACAATATCTCTAGGTCTTTCAATTGCTGGTGCAGTCGCAATCCTACATTTTGTATTCAATTCGTGGGCTATCAAAAAAGCAAGAGTAGTCTTACCTAGACCAGGCTGTCCATATAAAAGAGTATGCTCTAAAGGTTCTTTTCTAATAATTGAAGCATCTATAGCTATTCTTAAAGAAGATTTAAGTTGTTCTTGGCCAATAAATTCTTTTAAATTAAGAGGCCTAGCTAAGTTCAAATTATTATTTCTCTTTTCTTCTGGAATGTTTTTTGAATCAACTAGCCTAAGTTCTTTTTTACGAAAAGAAAAGTCATTATCGCCTATATTGGAAGAAATTATTGCCATAATGAAAGGTTAATTGCAATTGTTCTGAGTAGAAAGATTTTTTACAACTAAAATGGCAAAAAATTCAAACAAAGTTAAAAAAAATACTAATAAAGCAAATAATTTTAAACTTTTAGCTGATAATAGATATGCAAAATTTCAATATGCAATATCTGAAACAATCGAAGCTGGAATTGAGCTTTTAGGGACTGAAGTAAAGTCCATTAGAAACGGAAAAGCAAATTTAAGAGACGGATACTGTTCATTCAGAGATGGTGAGATCTTATTATTAAATGTTCACATTTCACCACATAAAAATGTGGGGTCTTTCTTTAATCATGATCCACTTAGAAATAGAAAGTTGCTACTACATAAAAAAGAAATAATAAAAATGAAATCTAATACTGAAAAAAAAGGAATGACTATTGTTCCATTATCTCTTTATTTAAAAGGCTCATGGATAAAATTAACTATTGGAGTTGGTAAAGGGAAAAAATTACATGACAAACGACAAGATGAAAAACAAAAAAGCATATAAAAAGAAATCAACTCTGCACTAAAAAGATAAAAGATTTGGCAGAATTATTGAAAATATCAATCTAAACTTACTGAACTTGGAGGTGGGGAAGGATCTGGATCTGCAATTAGCATATGCTGCAACACAGTTTCTGGCCTCTCACTATCTCTCCAGCGAATTTTGTATGCAGGCATTTTTGTACCTCTACTTGTAGTTTGCTCTACTGGTTCAATAACCCATCCTCTTCTTGATCGGCCTTGAGGATTTCTTTTTACTACTGCATCCGCGTGTTTGAAACGGAAACCAACACGTTCACCACTCATTTAAAAAATTTCGTATTGGATTAATTTAACTATTTTACTTCATTCGAGGGTAATTTTTCACTTTTTTTGGAAGTTATTTCTGGTTTTAACAATGGGAAGGGGATTACATCTCTAATCGATGCGCTATTAGTAATTAACATAATTAGCCTATCAATGCCTATACCTAATCCTCCCGTGGGCGGCATGCCAATCTCTAAAGCATTCAAAAAATCTTCATCTATACAGTGAGCCTCAAGATCTCCTTTATCTCTAAGAGATTGCTGTAATTGCATTCTTTCTCTTTGATCAACTGGATCTATCAACTCACTAAACGCATTTGCCAGTTCTCTACCAACAATGAATAATTCAAATCTCTGAACTATTTCTTTATTATCATGATGAGGCCTAGCTAAAGGAGAAATTTCAACAGGATAATCAATAACAAAAGTGGGTTCTATAAGTTTTGATTCTACTTTTTGCTCGAAGACCTCATTTAAAAGTCTTCCCATAGTATTTACTTTATTAGAACAATCAACATTGATATTTTTAACGGCTTGTTTTGCTGCTAGAAAGTCTCCACTGAAAGAATCAAAATCAATCCCTGTGTATTTTTTGACAATAGCTTTCATGGATATTCTTGACCAAGGCTTAGAAAAATCAATTTCTTTATTTTGATAATTTATAATTAAAGACCCACATGCATCAGCTACGATATCTTTAATCAATTCTTCAGTTAAATTCATCATATCTACATAATCAGAATAAGCTTCATAAATTTCAACTGAGGTGAATTCTGGATTATGTCTTGTACTTATTCCCTCATTACGGAAGATTCTTCCCAATTCATATACTTTCTCAAAACCTCCAACAACCATTCTCTTTAAATGTAATTCTGTAGCTATTCTTAAATACAACGGAATATCTAATGTATTGTGATGAGTTATAAATGGTCTTGCTTCAGCACCACCAGCTTCAGATTGCAGAATTGGAGTCTCTATCTCTAAAAAATTTCTATTATCTAGCCATTTTCTTATAAAACTTATACAATTCGCTCTGGTTTTAAATACATTTTTAGAGTGAGGATTTACTATTAAATCTAAATAACGTTGTCTATATCTTTTTTCAATATCAGTCAATCCATGCCATTTATCTGGGAGAGGTTGTAATGATTTGGATAACATTTCCCATTTTTCAACTTTAATTGAAAGCTCACCTTTATTAGTTTTTTTAATAGTTCCATAGACGCCTATCCAATCACCAATATCTACTATTTCCTTGAGATCTTCAAAAGAAAGTAATTTTTGTTTTTCTAAATTGAAATTAATAATCCTTTTATCTAGATAAAGCTGAATCTGACCTTCTTGATCGCTTATTGTGAAAAAGGCAATTTTGCCCATTACCCTTTTTGCCAGAACTCTACCAGCAATAGAGACACTGAAGTCTTCCTCTAGACCATTTTCTAGATAATCAAATTTTTGAATAAGAAAACTGGTAGTATGTGATACCTTAAAGCTCTGTGCGTAAGAAGCAAATCCTTTATTAACGAGTGAACTAGCTTTTTGTAAGCGCGCTTCTTTTATTTCAGACAAAATTTATTTTAATATATTTGTTTTATTTAATAAAATTATCAGACTATTGATCAACTTGCCAAAGATGTTGCTGTTTCGCCAACTCTCTGAGATGCGTAACCAATCCCTCTAACAGTTAATATTAATTCTGGATTTCTTGGATCTGGTTCCAATTTACCTCTTAGTCTTGCAACATATACATCTACAACTCTTAAATCTGCCGCTCTACGAGGAGGATAGCCCCACAGCTGTTCCAAAATTTCTGCTCGAGGAACAACCTTACCAGGTTCGTCAAATAATAACTCTAGGAGACTAAATTCAGTATAAGTTAGGCTAATTCTATCTCCAGCTCGAGAAACTTGTCTTCGATTAGTATCAACAACTAAACTTCCAAATTTCATAACTCCTTTTCCTGAAGGAACTTCTTTCGTTTCAGTAACCGATACAGTTGGCCCCATTCTTCTCAAAATTGTAGCTATTCTGGCCTC
>CACBHP010000043.1 GCA_902539115.1 uncultured Prochlorococcus sp.
TTTTTTCTTCATCCATAGCTAATTTTTATAAATTAATGATTAAGTAAATAGGATGAATTATGAAAAAATTGATTTTTTTTAATCTTTTTTTCTTTTTTACTTAATAATTTATAAAAATATTGAATCTATTCTCACAAAATAGATATAAATACGCATGACTTTAAAAAAAAATCCTGCTATCTATAAGTAAATTCAAAATTATTCATGTCTCTAGAATCTATATTGATGGTAGTTGCTCCAATCTGTCTTTTTACCGTAGGAGTTATTGTTTTACCTATTTTAGTAAAGCCACGTAAACAATCTGGTTTACCTAAGAGGTATATACGCGGTCTTTAAATTAATAAAGCTTTAAAGAAGAGCAAAGACAATAAGTATAAAAAAGAAATAAATAATTAATTAATAAGATTGAGATAAAAGAATACAATAAAAAATGTTTGGCACATATAGTTTTATTTGAAGATTAAATTAAAATTTTAAAAACTTTATCTAAAAAAATCATAAATTCTTTTCATTAAGAGATCCAGTGATGGATAATAGGATATATAAATTCACTTTTATTTAACAAAATTCTTAACCAAAAAAATTTGAGTAATATAAATTTTTCAGGTCTTAAAGGCCAAGCGCTTGTAATAGTAGATAAAGATATTCCAAGCAAAAAAGAATTTCAGGATGTTATCCCAGATCACTACTTTAAGTGCAATACCAAAACTTCATTGAGGTATCTTTTACAATCAGCTTTAATTCAATCATTAGTAGTTGCGATAGGGTTATCTATTCCATTTACCCCAAAAATGATCCCAATTTGGATTATTTACTCATTACTATCAGGTACCACTGCAATGGGATTCTGGGTAATTGCCCATGAATGTGGACATGGAGCATTCTCTAAAAACAAGACATTAGAATCTATAACTGGTTATTTACTACATTCATTACTTCTAGTGCCTTATTTTTCTTGGCAGCGTTCTCATGCAGTTCATCATAGATTCACAAATAACATAACCAATGGAGAAACTCACGTACCTTTAGTAATTAAAGGGAATGGAGTTACAGAAAAAGTTGGCGGAGAAAAAGAATTACATTTTTCAAATTCCTTAGGTAAGAAAAATTATGGAATTCTTCAACTTGTTTTACATCTAATATTTGGCTGGCCTGCTTATTTACTTACGGGAAGTACAGGAGGTGTTAGATATGGAACTTCAAATCATTTTTGGCCAATTAAACCATTTTCTAAAGCATTATGGCCATCAATATGGGCCAAGAAGGTTTGGATATCAGATATTGGCGTAGGTTTGACATTATTAGGCATTGTTTATTTAGTTCTCAAGTGTGGAATATTTCCAGTAATTGCTCTGTATTTTGGTCCTTTATTAGTGGTTAATTGTTGGCTAGTAGTTTATACATGGCTTCATCATACAGATTCTGATGTCCCTCATCTTTCAAATACAGAATTTTACTTTATGAGAGGGGCATTTCTATCTATTGACAGGCCTTACGGTAAAGTCCTTAATTTTCTTCACCATAATATAGGTTCTAGCCATGTCGTTCATCATGTATGTCCAACGATCCCTCATTATCATGCAAAAAAGGCAACTGTCTTAATTAAAAAAGCCTTTAAAAAAGCATATCTTTTTAATCCTGATCCCATACACAAAGCTCTATGGAATATTGCTTGCAATTGCGTTGCTGTTAAGTCAGATCTCAAGAGAGGAAGATATATATGGCAATCTTCATACAAAATGGTGGATTAAAAATATAATAAGCATAAATTTTTTATCACATTAATTTACACAAATCTGAAAAGAATATAAAAGAATTAGCAATAACAAGTTTTTCATCTTAAATAATACATAAATAAAATAATTCTATGAGTGGTGACAATTTGCATGGTAAGCAACCTATTAAATTTTATTCGGAAAAAATAACACTTACAAAAGTTGAATTATTAGAAAGACAGTTGAGTTTAGGAGAAAAAATTTCAGATTTAGATCAAAAGCATAAAGAATGGAGCAAAAAACTATCAGGTTGATCATCTAAAATATGACGAATTTTAATTACTTCTTGATATTTCTATTTGCCTTATCAAGAAACTTTTCTGTAAATTATTAAAAAATAATTTGCAGGCATAATAATAATATCCTTTTGAGAAAAACCATTTTTCTTACTCTCATCAAAAACTTCCTAAAGATTTTTAATACCCCAAAGATCATTTTGCATTTTTAATGAATTATCGAAAAAATAATTACTTCCACTAGTATGCTTATTACAAATTTTAAATAGCCCATACAAAATCAAAAATTGTCCCTTATTGAGTAATTTTCCTGACTCTCTAAAGATTGCTATAGTGCAAGACCACTCTGCTACATGAATCATATTTATAGAGACTATTCCTTTCAAAGAATTAGCTAATATCAATGGAATTTTCCAAGGAATTTTTTCTACATCAATCTCAATTGGCTGGGGCATCTTCTTAGTTAGGTCTTCATACTCAATCCAAGAACTTATACTTTTTCTATGCACTAACTCTGGGTCACTTGTTTGCCAAATTATTCCAGGAAATCGTTTTTGAACAAGCACTCCATGTTCACCGCTGCCACTCCCGATTTCCAATACTGAACCTTTTTTTATAATTCGGGATAGTACATCACCAATGCAGTCTTTATTTCTTTGAGTTGCCGAAAAAAAAGTCTATTATCCAAAATTAAAAAAAATTGGGCGCTTCATTAAAAATAATAATTCTTAAATCCTTGATTATTTAACCTTTCTCAATTTAGGAGTCTTGAAAAACATTATTTTAAGGCTAAAGAATAATATTGAAATTGTAAGAGCAGGCAAGATATAAAGTATTAAATCAGAACTCATTAGAGAAGGAATCCTTCCAAAAATTAAATGCATGTAGTAGGTCGCGAATGACATAAATTCATATATATCTAATTTATTAATAGCAATTATTTGAATTCTAAAAACTACTTTTAGTCAAAAACCAATAATTCTCAAAAAAAGAGTCAGCCTGTATCCCTACTAGCTGACTCTTACAATATACTAATTTAAATTACCTCTAAATGAGGATATACCTCAAAAAACAAGGTGAAAGTCTTATTTTTTTTCTTTCTAAATTTTAAAAATCAGAACAAAAATAAAAACATCGATAATGTATATTTCGACACATATATGTAGCAGTTTTTTAAATTTTCCTAATAAAGCGGGGAATAATCCCTTATTTTCTTTACATAGTTAAATAATTATGTTATATTTATTAACAATTACTCAAACAAAATGACTCCAGAAGCAGAACGTTTTAATGGTTGGGCAGCAATGTTAGGTTTCGTTGCAGCAGTTGGTGCATATGTCACAACAGGTCAGATCATTCCAGGTTGGTTCTAATGAAAAATAACAAACCAAAAATGGTTGAAAAA
>CACBHP010000044.1 GCA_902539115.1 uncultured Prochlorococcus sp.
TTTGTACAGCTGCCAAAAAATGAATAACTAATAATGATTAAACTAGTAAAAAATTTTTCATGAAGAAAATCATAAATAAAAAACATAATAAAAATGAACCATGGTTTAAATGGTTAACAACACAACTTAATTCTTATGAAGCTTTTCAGGATTTTGAATTAGGCAAAAATCCACGAGATGTAGCAGAGGATTTTATTTCTAGAAATAGTAACGCTATTTCAGAAGTTTTAGAGAATTTTGATGAAGAAGATAAAGATACACTCGATCAGTTTCTTAAATTAACCGAATGCGAGATGCATGTGTTTAGAATTCTCGAAAAACAAATAGAGTTAAGAAACAAGGTAAGATTTGTAGATTTTAAAAAAAGAAAAAAATGAGAAGTTAATTTCTATATAAGTTTATTTTTCCCATTACCAGTCTTACCAAAGCCTAGCCAGATGAACCACAAGATCCATCCGAAGATAGGTATTAAATTAATAAAGATCCATTTCCAATCTTTTCCAAAATCTTTGATTCTTCTTACATCAATAGCTATCTGAGGAATGATACAAACTATCCCATAAACATTGAAACCAAACGTTTTTAAAAATATTGGGATGGTTAGGAAAGAAATTATAAGATTAGCTAGTTGAACTAACCACCAGTCAGACCGTGATGTGAATCCTTTGAAGTCTGTAGCTTTTATCCAAAACTCTTTATATGCGTTTAAAAAGTCATTAAACATAAATTAAAAATTCAAAGAATCTAACATTATCAATTTAATCTTCAATTTATAAAAATATTATTTATTTACTAAATAGGATCAAATAAATTCATATCATTCGAATCTTGTTTTGGAATCTCATCTTGATTTGGTAATGAACAGAATCCGTCTTTGCAAATCACCTTTTCGTTTTCAATACTGTTAGTCTTTAAGATTATGTTTTTGTTATTGTTATTTGAAGATTCTTTAAGCATTTATATAAAAATTAAATCTAATATTAAATTAATAACTCAATTTATTTTGATAAGCAACAAAATTAATATAATTTATTTATTTACTTTTTTTGATTTGGCAAGTCTCTCCAAAACAGCGCCATTATATAAATGAATAAAGATATAGAACAAATATAAAGTAAAGAATTTAGATGCATGTTTATTTTTAAAGTAATAACAAAGAAGGGCCTTTCAAAAAAGGGATATCAACAGATTGGTAATTGTTTAACTTAGCAATCAAGCAAATTCTAGTATTTATTAAAGTTTTTTATGCTTTCCCCAAACTTTGAGAAGGAAAAGTTTGTAAATTTTAGGAATATATCTTTTTAGTTAGTAAAACTTATAAATCAAGGAGTTTTATAAATTGAATGAAAATTCTATATTTTTCAATGATTTTTGAGATAATTACGATCTATCCTTATTTATTTCTGTTAAAGCTTTTCTACCCTCTTTAAGGGTTCTTAAGACCAACCAAGAAAGTGAGGTAATGATAAGAATGATAAGTGTAAATAGGGAAATAAGAGTAGTATCAATATTGTTAGTCAATTTACGGAAAATCTTTTTAAGTTTGTAATTTGAAAATCAAAAAATTTCAAACATTAGATCTGGAATATGCAGGTATGAGCATTCCGCCATCTTGGTCATCATTATTATCATCATCAAATCCGCCACCTAGAAGTAACTCAATGATTACAAGTACTGCTATTGGATAAAAGCACCATAGTAAAGCTGTTAAGGGACTTACTGAGGAAGAAGCTGAATAAAATTCTGTCATATTTAAATATTAATCTAAAGAATCAATAATTGTGGATCCTCTAGTTAGTGTTATTCAATATTTCTGTAAATATTTTTAAAAAACTTTTCTCTTTCACACGAATAGATCTTAGGAATACTTTGATATTTTTATTCTTTAATATGAATTTGAATAATATTATTGAACCTACTGAGAAACTAATAATGACATAATGAATCTCGCAATTGTTATTTTTTATACTTAACAATAATTGTACAATTTTGATTCAAAAACTATTATTTATCTTGATTTTATAAATTCTATGTTTTCTTTCACTTTTGATCCTTTGGCTGCGATATTTGGTATATCAGGAATTGTAGGCTTCTTTTTCTTCGTTTCTGCTGCTAAGGGAACTTCCAGTATCAATACAAAACCAAAAAAGGAATTAGATTAAAACTTATTCTTTCAGAAAATTATATTGAAATTTTAAATTTAGTATTTTAAAAGGTTTGTTAATTATTACTTATTCCATTGTTTAGAAGTAAATTCAAGAAAATCTTTTAGATCCTCTTCAGGACAATTTGTTTGTTTTTGTAAATCGATGCAAATTTGCTTAATATTTTCAAAGGCCTTTTTTACTATTTCGTTTTTTTCGATAACCTCAAAATATTCTTGATCAGTAAAAGGCATAATATTAGTTCCCCTCTTGAAAATTATTTATTAACCGTATTTTATCTACATTGACTTAACAGTAAAGAAAAAAATCTTTTTTCTTAAATTTAGCTACCCAATCGATAATGTTTTTTAATACTTTTGGTCACTTCCCATTCGCAGTTAAGACCAGCAGGAAACTCAACGAGATCTCCAGCTTTAATCACGTAAATGTCACCCTTTTGGGTACTTATTTTCGCTTGACCTTCAATAATTAAGCAAATTTCCTTATCATCATAATTCCATTGAAATTTGCTTGGCTCACATTCCCAAATAGGCCAACTTTTTATTCCATACTGAATTATTACACTTGCACTACAGGGGGAAGATATTAGAACTTTCACGAAATATTTCGGTTGTGCTTTTTTATTTTACAAATAAAAGAAATTTTTATTTTTGAGAATGTGTATTTCTTTACTGTCTTTTATCTTTTTTCGTTTATCATTAAAGAAATTTTAATTTATGGATGAGCTTTCTGTATTATCAATTTCGCTATCTATAGCTTCTCTAGGTATATTTTTCTTATTTTTTGCTTCAAATGATGATGATGACCAAGATGGTGGTAAGTTGATTAAATCATTAGAAAGAATTAATTAATTCCAAGTAAATAAAACATTTAATAGAGATTTATAACCTACAAAGCCTGCATAAATGCAGCTTAGAAAAATAACATAAACCTCGAATACACCAAGTCTTTTTTTCTTTAAAATTTTCATTGTTTGATGTGTTTATAGGATTATTTTATTTAATCTGATTATTATTAACATGA
>CACBHP010000045.1 GCA_902539115.1 uncultured Prochlorococcus sp.
TTGTGGCTACTGTCATTGGAGAAGGAGGTTCTGGTGGAGCACTTGGAATAGGTGTTGCCGATAGGTTACTAATGTTTGAACACAGTGTTTACACAGTTGCTAGTCCAGAAGCATGTGCATCAATTTTGTGGAGAGATGCTGCAAAGGCACCAGAAGCTGCATCAGCACTAAAAATTACAGGTAAAGATTTACTTAAATTAGGTATAATAGATGAGGTATTACCAGAACCTTCTGGTGGGAATAATTGGGCTCCTTTAGATGCTGGCAACACACTAAAAAAGGCTATTGAGAAACACCTTAACGCTTTACTGAAAATGCCTGAAGAAGAATTAATTGAGGAAAGATACAAAAAGTTTAGGGTTTTAGGTAAATTTATCGAAGCAAATAATATTGAAGAGATTTATAGTGAAATCCCTCAAAAAACTGAATAATTTGAAACTAGCTTTTATAACGGGTGCTACGAAAGGTATTGGTAGATCTACCGCAATTACTTTTGCCAATGCTGGATGGGATTTAATTTTACTCTCCAGGAATATGGATTTAATGGAGAAACTAAAGAGCGAACTGTTGACCACTAAATCAAAAATTAACCTAGTAAAATGTGATTTATTTAATCCTCTAGAAATAGAGCATTGTGTTAAAGAGGCAATTGAGAATTATGGGTGCCCTTCAGTATTGATAAATAATGCCGGTTGCGCATTTAATGGCCCTATAGTTGAAATGGAATTAGGTCAATGGGAACAAACTATTCAAATAAACCTCACAAGTGTTTTTCAAATTTGTAGTTCAATAATTCCTCAAATGAGAAAAAATGGTGGTTTAGTTATTAATGTCAGTAGTCATGCCTCTTATAATGCATTTCCCCAATGGGGAGCTTATTGTGTTTCAAAATCTGCACTAGCTATGTTTACTAAATGCTTGAGGGAGGAGGAGAGATCTAATTCAATAAGAGCGTGCACAATAACTCTTGGTTCAGTAAATACTCCTCTTTGGGACTCCGAATCAATCAGTTCTGATTTTGATAGAACTTCTATGCTCTCCTCAAAAGAGGTATCAGAAACTATTCTCTACATGGCTCAAAAACCTGAATCACAATTGATCGAAGACTTGACTTTGATGCCTTCTGGCGGAGCCTTTTAAACATTTTGTTTATTTGATTAATCTTAAAACAGTGATTTTTTTTAGTGCTATTTGAACCCGATTGAACAAGAGAATGTGATATAGTATATAAGCAATTAAGCTTTTGGAAGATACAGTTAATTAAGTTGCATACAATTTTCTGTTTAAAATTTTATGACCTCTACATTACCCAACGATAATATTAGAAACTTTGACGACCAGATTACTAATAAACTAATTTCAGAAATCATAAGAGATAGAATTAAGAATTCTGGTAAAAGATTTAGTGCTAACGATAATATTTCTGATTTTATAAATCCTGGTGAATTAGAAATTTTAGAAAAGGAAGTAGCCTCAAGAGTTAAAGACTTACTAAAGTCCCTCGTAATTGATGTTGAGAATGATCATAATACCCAAGAAACTGCTGAAAGAGTCTCAAAAATGTATCTAAATGAAGTTTTTAAAGGTAGATATCATGAACAACCTAAAGTTACAAGTTTCCCTAATGAAAAGAATCTTGATGAAATTTATACAGTTGGTCCAATTTCGGTAAGATCTGCATGTTCACATCACTTAGTTCCAATTCTAGGAGACTGTTGGATAGGTATTAAACCTGGAAAGAAAGTCATAGGACTTTCAAAATTTGCGAGAGTTGCTGATTGGGTCTTTTCAAGACCTCATATTCAAGAAGAAGCTGTAATGATCCTTGCAGATGAAATTGAAAAACTGTGTGAACCTAAAGGTTTAGGCATTATTGTAAAGGCTCAACATTATTGTATGAAGTGGAGGGGAGTCAAAGAACCAAATACAAGTATGATTAATTCTGTGGTTAGAGGCGATTTTAGACACGATTTAAGTTTAAAACAAGAATTTTTTGAGCTTGTAAAACAGCAGTCCGCTACAAATAATTACTAATTTCTTTTTAAAAAATTTAAAAGATCTTCTGTTTTTTTAATATCTTTTAAACCCGGAGAAAATTCAATGCTACTTGAAATATCTAGTCCATCAGGTTTGATTTCTGAAAGGATTTCATTAATCCATTCAATTGATATTCCACCTGCTAACCACCAAGGTTTGCTAAATTGGAGATTCTTTAAATAAGTAGATTTTATTTTTTTCCCTGAACCTCCATAAGTTTTTTCATTCCAAGAATCAAGTAAGATAGCATCTACAAAATCCTCAAAAGGCTTTATTTTATCTATATCCTTTTCCGTTTTTATTCTGAAAGCCTTCCATAGGCCAATATAGGGAATTTTTTTCCTTATTTTTTTGCAATAATCAATATCTTCATCTCCATGTAATTGAATGATAGTTTCACTTGGGCTGCCTAAGAAGTTTTTGATAATTAAATCTATAGGACAATTTTGCACAACATTTACTCTGTCAATTTTTGGATAAAAATTTTCTAAGGTTTTAAATATTTTTTTCTTAATTTCAGCTGATACATACCTTGGAGACTCTTCAACCGAAATAATGCCAATAGCATGCGCCCCTAATTTAGCGACTTGAAGAGCTTGTTCTTCAGAAGTTATTCCACAAATTTTAACTAAAGGATTAGTCTTGGGCATATCATTATCTTGCATGTAAGATTAATATTATTGCTAAATATAGCGGAGATTATTTTTGAGAAGTTGGCAAATTTTTAAAATATGGGGAATTCCCTTTAAAGTTCATCCCTATTGGTTTGTTATTCTCTTTTTATTCTCATGGAGTATAAGTAATCAGGTCAATTTATCTTCTGGCGATATCTACAATAATAAAGAAGCTTGGATTATAGGGTTTTTAACGTCTTTTTTCTTATTATCTTCAATTATCTTTCATGAGGTTTTTCATACTTTTGTTTCACTTAATCAGGGTGTAAAAATAAAAAAAATTACTTTTTATTTTTTAGGAGCAATTTTACAAATAGATAAGTATTGTCAAACTGCTTTAGGTAATATAAAAATTGCAATTGTTAGACCTCTTTTATGTTTCGCTACAGCATCTATCCTACTTTTAATTAGTAATAACAGTGCATCTCAAGAACAAATAGCAGTTAATATAATTTCAAGAGTAGGTAT
>CACBHP010000046.1 GCA_902539115.1 uncultured Prochlorococcus sp.
CGTTTAAATCTTCTACTGCTGATACAACATTCCAATCAGAATCTGTTGAGTCAGAATACTTATTTCCATTTATTACTGGATTTCTTCCTTCTACAATTGTAATCTTTCCTCTACTTGAAGTAGCTAGTTGATAATAGCTGCCCCCACTAATCATTCCATCTTCATTTAAGTCCATAGAGAAAGTTGCTTCATATCCTGCATTAACAGCAGAAGTTCCATTTAACCAACTGCTATCTGAAATTATTACTCCACTACTATTTATATTCCAAACTTGATATGCTTCCCCATTTTTGTAGTCAAGAAGTGCTTTATACCCATTACTATCCTCCACACCTGCAACAATATCCCAATCAGGATCGGTAGAGTCAGAATATTTATTTCCATTTACTGCTGGATTTCTTCCTTCAATGATTGTTATTTTTCCTTCACTAGATGAAGTCAATTGATAATAACTTTCTCCAGCTATCATTCCATCTTCGTTTAAATCGAGAGAAAAAGTTTTTTCATATCCTGCATTAACCGCAGAGGTTCCATTTAACCAGCCACTGTCTGAAATTATTACTCCACTACTATTTATATTCCAAATTTGATAAGCTTCCCCATTTTTGTAATCAATAAGTCCCTTAAACATATTATCTTCCTTTACTGAAACAATGAGATCCCAATCTGAATCTGTCGCATCAGAATATTTATTTCCGTTTACTACTGGATTTCTTCCTTCGGTCACAGTAATCAATTCAAAGGAACTAAAATCTTTTAGCTGATAACCATCATTAGTGTTTATAAAACCATAATTTAAATCTGATGAATCGTATTCTTGATCACCAAATTTTACTTTTTCCAATCCTAGTTCTGAAGAAAAGTTAATATCTAATTTATCAATTCCCTCGCTACTGTTACCTCTATTTTTAATGTATAAATATTGACTTTTAGAATCAAATCTAGTTTCATAATTTAAAATGTAATCGCTAAATATTGCTGTATCTATACCATTACCTCCTATTAAATTATCATTTCCGGAGCCTCCTTCAAGAGAATCATTGCCATTTCCACCATACAAATAATCATCGCTTGCACCACCACTAAGAATATCATTTCCATTCATTCCATAGATGATATTAGCAACATCATTACCCAATATCTCATCGTTACCTGAGCCTCCAATAGCTTCTTCTATATAAGTTGATGGAGCTATCGATAAATTACTAGTTAATCCCTCAATATCTGAAAAGTAAATAAAACTATTACCTTCCTGGGAAGGTCGTAAATCTAAATTAATTGCTTTAGAGAATCCATTAAAATCAATTTTGTCCCAACCAGAACCATCGACTATAGTAAATCTCTCGGTGCTTATTAAAGAAGAAAAATTATGCCATAAATCACTCTGACTTGAATCAATATTTGTATTAAAACCATAAACAGTATCACCACTAAATGCATAATCGGTTCCAAAATTGCCTTGACTTGAATATATGTTATTTAAAGCTATATAATCTACGCACATTGGAGTCGCATAATATAAATTTGATCCATCAATATTTGGGTTAGCAGAAGTATTGAAATATGACATCATTGAGTAACTATTACAATCATTTCTAAATTTGGCTTCTGTTGAATAATTACCAGTATTGTTGTAATTACCTTGATGCCCAAGCCCTAAAGCATGACCAATTTCGTGTAATATTGTTCCCCAGGTATACGATTGATAATCATTACCCTCCCACCAAGACCATGAACTATTGATATTTATTAAAGACCAAGAAGTATGATTATTTTCTATCCCATATGAGCCTGCCCATGCACCGCTATAATTATCGATAAAATCAATATCGGCATTATAACCAGTATCCTCTTTGAAGTTGATATTTAAAACATTTTCATAAAGGTTAAAAGCCTCTCTTACAAGTTCTCTTCTTGCAGAAGAAATGCCATTGTAATCATAGGTTGATCCAGTTACATTAAAAGTAATTTCTCCAGATTTTGCATTTGAACCATCGCTAGTTAAATTAAAAAATCTATCAGGAGAGTTTGTATCTGCCCAAAAACCATTGTCTAAATAGTTAGCAAGGGAATATAGACTACCATTTTCAGCAGCTAAAGAAATATTCGATATATGATTTTCTTCATTTTTTTTAAAAGGTATACATGATCCTGGATGGTTTTTACCACAACATTGACAATTTAAACCATTTATTTCGATATCTTTTTTTTTAATATTATGATTTTTATCCATTATGAATTTTAAATATTGATAATTTTCATATAAATAGTTTTATTTTATTAAAAATTTTAGAGATTTAAATAATTTTAAAATCGATATTTTTTTAATTCTAGATATTAAAATGATAAATATAAACAACTTAAATTTTT
>CACBHP010000047.1 GCA_902539115.1 uncultured Prochlorococcus sp.
TGTTACTGAGATGTTCATTAGAATCTACAGGCTTCATAGGTATGATTAGTACACGAAAGACTCTTAATTAGTTAGAATTTATAAGATTTAAGTCAAGCTATCGAATCATTCTATTTAGTTATTTCAGAATTATCTCAAAAGGGTAATCTGCTTATGCAGAATGGCCTTAATAATCCTGGCATATTTACTATATTTTTGGTTTTCAGCGCAGGACTTTTAACGAGTCTTGGCCCATGCTCATTATCATTACTACCAATCACTATTGCTTATATAGGGGGAACAGAGAAAAATAATTTTAAACTTATTAGTTTTTCAGGAGGAGTCGTTTTTTCACTCGTTGCGCTTGGTGCTGCCAGTGGATTCTTAGGGAGGATATATGGGCAAATCCCATCTTATTACACTTCGGTAGTTGCCTTGATAGCAATAATAATGGGTTTAAATTTACTAGGGATAATAAAGTTTCAGTTCCCTAATGGACCTGATATGAAAAAAATTGAAGATAAAATACCAACATTTATAACACCTTTTGCCATAGGGACTACTTTTGGACTAGCTTCTTCACCTTGCATTACTCCAGTTTTAGCAACTCTTCTGGCTTGGGTATCGCAAGCTAAAAATCCAACAATATCTATTATTTTTTTATTTTTCTTTGGGATAGGCCAAGTAACCCCATTAATCGTTGCAGGAGCTACTGCAGAAAACTTAAAACAATTTTTAGCGCTTAGAAAATTTAGTCAAATAATTCCGACTTTAAGTGGGATATTTTTAGTTTCCCTAGGGTTATTAAATTTATTATCAAATTGGATTTAAATGATTATTTTTAAGAATCTGATATTAAAAATATCAAGTTTAAGATTCGCCATATCGCTGATAATCTTCATAGCTATTACAAGCAGCATAGGTACTTTTATACCTCAAGGCAGCAGTAATAAATTTTATATTGATAAATTTGATAGTGCTCCCATTTTTGGATTTTTAGATGGAGAAAAAGTCTTAAAACTGCAATTGGATCATATATATACAAGCTTTTGGTTTTTATTTACATTAATTCTGCTTTGCTTTTCTCTAGCAGCTTGTAGTTTCAGGAGGCAAATCCCTTCATTAAAAGCTTCATTAAAATGGATTGAATACAATAGTGAAAAAAAATTTAGCAAACTGCAACTAACTACAAGTCATCCAATCAATCAGGATGGAGAACATATATCTAAAGCAGATTTATTACTTAATAAAAGAGGATGGAAAACATACAAATTTAAAAGTCATATTTCTGCAAGAAAGGGTTTAATTGGAAAAATCGGTCCTTTAGTTGTACATATCGGATTAATAGTCTTACTTATAGGTTCAGCATATGGAAGTTTTACAAGTCAATCAAAAGAACAATATTTACTACCTGGAGAAACTTTGGATCTCGTGAATGAGAGCACAAACTCAAAAGCCAATGTAAAATTAGTCGATTTTTCTATAGAACGAGAAAGTGATGGTGTACCCAAACAGTTTATTTCAAAATTAAATTTTTCTTCTGAAGATCTAAATCTAAATGAAATAAAAACCACCAAAGTTAATCACCCAATCAGGTTTAAAGGATTAACTATTTATCAAGCAGATTGGGCAATATCAAATGTTGTTTTAGAAATAGATAATATCCTTTATCAATTACAATTGAAGGAGATTCCCGAAATCGGTAATCAAGTTTGGGGAGTTTTAATTGAATTAGGATCGGAGACAAAAAAAAATATCCTTTTAACAATAGATAACGAAAATGGTCCACTTAAAATTTCGAATTTAGAAAATTTTTCTGAGAATAGTCTCTACATTAATGACGATCCTTTAGAAATAAATTCTTCAAAATTATCTCTGAAAAAAATAATCCCCAGCAGTGGTTTTATAATTAAGAATGATCCGTCTATACCATTTATTTACTTTTCATTTATTTTAATAATTTTTGGAACAATAATAAGTCTTATACCAACTAACCAATTATGGATTCTGGTAAATAAAGAATCACAAAAGTTATCTATTGGAGGCCTTAGCAATAAAAATCTAGTTGGTTTTAAAAAAGAATTTTTTAAGTTATCAGAAGAAATAAAAAAATTTTAATTTTTTTTCTGCCCGCTAAAAATATCTAACTGCATAGAAACATTCCCTCTGGGGTTAAATGCAGCGTTTAAATGTATCCAGTGAGGTGAACCTTGATTTACTAAATCATCCATAATTCTATTCACAACTTCCTCATGTGATATTTTTATATCTCTAAAATTATTAATATAAAGCTTTAAAGACTTTAACTCATAGACTCTCAAATTAGGTTGATAAATAATATTTAGCTTTGCAAAATCTGGATAACCAGAAAAAGGACACTTACA
>CACBHP010000048.1 GCA_902539115.1 uncultured Prochlorococcus sp.
TTATTTAAATTTTCAAGCCATTCTAAAACAAAGCTATTAGGGTCGTATTTTTTTAAAGTATCAATTCCTTCCCTTAAATAACTTTTATTTTCTAATGCTAATCTTATCTTTTTCCACTCATAAAATTTATTTTCTCTTTTCATTTTTAGTGCTGAGATTTGAAGTCCCCATGCAATATTGTTATGCCACCAATATGCTCCTCCATCTGAGCACCAATGATCCTTAATATTCATCCCAGTCATTGCTGGAGATAAACAATCGGGCGGCTTTGAATTTGAATCACCAGTTAATTGAGTAAATCCTTGATATGAAAAACCATATAAGCCAATTTTTCCATTACATTCTTTTAAAGACCTTACCCATTCATGTGTTTCTGAAGTGTCGCTAGCTTCTTGAGAAAAACCATTAAAAACTCCTTCAGAAGAACCCATACCTCTAACATCTTGAATTATTACCATATACCCTTTAGAAGCCCACCATTCAGGGTGGGAATAGGTAATAGATGAAGCTATTTCCTTGCCATAAGGTTGTCTCATCAATAATGCAGGCCATGGCCCATTACCATTAGGTAACCAAATCCTCGATATAAGTCTTATTCCATCTCTAAGAACTAGAGACTTATCAAACCATCTTGAACCAGACATTTAGGCTTTAGATAATGTCTGGACAGTGCAGCCCAATGACATAAATAGAAAATATCTCTGCATTAACGGGAGTTAACTTTTTTTTGTTTGATACATAATCTATGGCTTTATCTGAACTAGCTGAAATACCTTTTGAATTAAACTCTCTAAACTTATTACATAGATTCCTAGCTTCGTTTGGATTCTTTTTTACACTTTCCAATAAGTTAGATTGACTAAAAACAGGGTATATAGAGTTTGAAAACAAAAATAACAAAAATAACAAAGGTTTCATTATTACCTATTTTTTCTAAATTCTACATTAAAAAATTTTTTTATCCAAGATTTCAAATAGATTTTTCGATTTGACTAGCTTTTTTAATCCATTCTTTTAAAACAGTAAAAGTTATATCTGTCTCAGTTTTTACTCTAAAAATTCTTTCTAATCTACCAATTTTGCGTTGTAGTTCGTAAGGAGTAGATAGTGATAATGATTTTAGAGAAGATATACCGCAATGTAAAAGTAGATATGCTTGCGGTGGAGAAATTTCAATTTCTTTTTTAAAAATAGCTATAGCTCTAATTTTTTTAAGATTATTCAATGTACATAGTGAAGATTTTCTTTGAATCTCATTTATATCTAAGTCTGAAAGATTACTTAATTTTTCAAAGTCAGTTAGATTATTTTGAATAAAAAAAGATTTCTCATGTCTAAAGTTAGTTGGCAAAAAATCTAAAAAGGTTTTACATTCCATTTTTTAAAAGACTAATTCATTTTGACATTTTTTTGAACTTTTCCTATTACGACTGGCTTACTTACATTATCCGAAATTTTTTCAAGTTTCCTTATCTTTATTTTTACGTTTGCACCCGATCGGCTACCTTTCAATAAGTTTTCTGATAATTGCTCTAAAGTTGGTTCGATAGATTCTTCTGGAAAGTCATCATCTGCTTTAGCAATAATCAAATCGAACCCATTGTCATAAACAATTGGAAGATATTTTGCACCTTCTATTACAACCTTTTCGGAGTAACTTTGTATAAATGCCCAACTACTCAAAGAAAGCAATAATGAAAATACTGTTGCTCCAATTATTCGAAATTTAAAGCCAAAATTAAATATAAAAGATGCTATTGTGCAAATGAAAAGAAATATTCCGAATAATCCAAAAATTTTTGGTGTGTTTTCTAATAGTTCAAAAAAAGACATTTAGTGGCTTTGATCTGATTAATTTCTTATATTTTGTAAGCCTACTCTATTTTTGGGCTCTAACTTGAAAAAAATTAGATCTCTAAATTTAAATACTAAGATTCTTTTAGTAGGGATGCTTTTCCCATTGGGTTTTTTAGGCACTTTTTTATTAAATAATTTTTTAAAAGAAACTTATAGTTCTAGGAAATTAGAACTAGAAAAAAGTATTGAGAATCTTTTAGATAAAAATGTTGATTTAGGTGATTATGTCGGCATTAGA